>JAFULI010000094.1 GCA_017473455.1 Oscillospiraceae bacterium | reverse complement strand
TAATCAGTGGGTCCCCGGTTCGAGTCCGTGAAGGTGCACCAATGGCCCGTTGGTCAAGTGGTTAAGACAGCGGCCTCTCACGCCGTTAACATCGGTTCGAATCCGGTACGGGTCACCAACTTTCTTTTCTTTCTTCACGGAAAAGTGTTGACACGTCAGTTTGTTGGTGCTATAATCCTAGCTGTTAGAAGTGGTTTCCGCTTTTGACATATAAAAGATGGTGAATAACCATCCACATAGTTGGTGTTGATTGCGATGAGGGTCCACCTGTTCCCATCCCGAACACAGAAGTTAAGCTCATTTGCGCCGACAATACTTTGCGGGTGACTGCACGGGAAGATAGGTAATGCCAACACAAACATTCCTCTTTAGCTCAGTCGGTAGAGCGACGGACTGTTAATCCGCAGGTCGTTGGTTCGAGTCCAACAAGGGGAGCCAAAAAACGACGTGTTTCGACACGTCGTTTTTTAATGAAATGAATCCTATGGATTTCTGAACGAAATTTCCGATTGGGAGGTAATTATGAAAGCATACCAAGCACTTCCTGGGGGTTATCGGGAGATTTATTCCGTAAATATGCAAAAAGATAAGAAACTGGCATTCTGGCTGAATTTCTTTTCTCTGGTTATTGGTGCTGTCATGGCGGTGCCAATGCATTTCTACATACCCATTTCCACTGTGTTCGATATGAGCGAGGGAACGGGGATGTACTTTCTGCGTTTTGGTGCAATGCTGGTGTTTACCGCTTTGTATATGGTAGCCCATGAGCTGGTACATGGTATTGCCATGAAATCCTTCGGGACGAAAAAAGTGAAATACGGCTTTACGGGACTGTTTGCCTATGCCGGCAGTACAGATTACTACGGCAAAGCCGCCTATATCATCATTGCTCTGGCACCGGTGGTGGTTTGGGGCATCGTGATTGGTGTGATCAATGCCTTTGTCCCGGAAAGCTGGTTTTGGGTGGTATACTATTTGCAGATTTGCAATATCAGCGGAGCAGCGGGGGACTTTTTTGTCACAGCAAAATTTTCCCGGATGCCCTGGGACATTCTGGTCACCGACTGCGGTCTGGGCATGACTGTCTATTCCCGTCAGTAATTTCATCAATCCTGCGGCAGCCGCTTAACAAGTGGCTGCCGCTTTTTTGCCATTGTTTTGTTGCAGGCTTACCCCAATCGATTGTTGTTGGCCATATAAACACAACCGTCAAAATAACGATTTTTAGGTGCGGATGCCCAAATCGACCCTCGGGCCGTGGTCGGCACCGGCCCCTACTAAACAACAATTTACCTGAGTATGGGAAACTTGTTGAAAAGGGGATGCGATTTTTGGTTGGGGTGGGGCGTTTATCGATGTGTGCAGAAAGTGACAATTTATACAAAATGCGACGAAACCCTCAGTACATATTGACTTCATGAACAAAATGTGAAATAATATGACAGAATATGATAATTGGCGCAGTCTATCATTTGAGGAGGATTTTTTATGAAAAGACTGTTATCCGGGCTGCTTGCTCTGGTGCTGGTGGCTGGGCTGTTTTTGAGCGTGCCCCTTGGGGCTTCCGCTGAGTCCATGTATATCCGGAAGATTGTTTCCGTGGTGTATGATGACTCCGGCAGTATGAGCGGCCCTAAGTGGGGGTATGCCAACTATGCTATGCAGGCATTTTGCGGTATGCTCAACAGTGAAGACCAGCTCTTCATTACTTACATGAGCCACAGCCAGTACATTTCGAATTACGACCCGAAGCAGATCGATTTGTCCAGCGGCGGCATCCAGAACTCCGTGGATCAGATCCGGGGGCATAGCGACGGCGGTTCTACTCCTTACGGTTCTGTGCAGATTGCTATGGATAAGCTCCAAAGCGTTCCCGACACCAATCCCAATACTCAGTATTGGCTGGTGGTCATTACCGATGGCGTATTCGATGAGCATTCCTATCTGAGCGATAAACAGCGCAAGAAGACGCTGCAATCGGATTTTGAACACTTTACCGATACGGATATGCCCAACGGCACCAAGCCTCAGGTCACGTTCCTTGCCATCGGCGATACGGTGGTTGCCCCGGATGAAGATACTTCCAAGGGCATCTACACTTATAAAGCCGCGGATGCTGCCGGCATCACCGATGCCATGGCAAAGATGGCAGACCGGGTTTCCGGACGTACCCGTCTTTCCGGCAGCGATATTACCATGGTGGACAGCAAGACCATTGAGGTTTCCTCTGCCATCCCCCTGCTGAACATTGCGGTGTTCGTCCAGGAGACCGATGCCAAAATCACCAAAGCGGTGTATGACAACGAAAAAAATATCCCCATCAGCCGTGAGGCAAATCTTGCGTATAAGGACTCCAATGTTAATATGCATGGCGGTGCTTATCTGGTGGGAGATTCCCAATCGGTGATTGGCTCCGGCACCTACCGGATTACCTTCGACAAGGATGTTGATCTGAAGGACGTGGTGGTGCTTTTCGAGCCGGCACTGGAGATGCGGATGGAAGTCAGCGTCAACGGTCAGCCGGTCACCGACCTGAGCAGCGTAGAACTGTACGGTGGAGACAAGATTACCTTCACCAGTAAGATTTACGAGATGGGTACCAACAATGAAATCGACCCCAACCTGCTGCCTCCCGGCACCAAGTATTCCGTTTCCGTCAAGGAAAACGGTCAGGTTGCCCACACAGAGGAAGGGGAGGACATGACCATGGTGGACTACGAGCTGAACCCCGGTGATACCGAGCTGGAAGCCCGTGTGACCATCAGCGGTTTTGCTCCCATTGTGTACACAGAAAAGCTGTCCACCGTCAAAGACCCCTCCGAGCGGCATGTCTACACCCTGCAGGCGGACTACGGCAGCGGCACCAAGAGCGTCCGTTATGACGATATGGCAGCCAACAAGGATCTGAGCCTTGTCTTTACCTTGTTGGACAACGGCGTTCCCGTTACCAATCCGGCGGAGGTCACCGCTCTGAACTTCCGGGTGGAGGCGGATATTCCCGGCAACGGCGGCACTACGGAGCTGACCGATGACGGCAAGATTGTATTTACCCCCAATACTGCCGCTGCCCCCAGCGGTGCCAAGGACAGCTATGATGTCAAGGTCACCTGCAGCATGGACAGAGATATCACCGCAGAGCTTTCCTACACCGTTCTGCTGGCGGATTATCAGGTGGTTTCCGTGGGCACTTCCAATACCATTACCAAGACCAAATTCTTCGGCAATACCGTTGATACAACCTTCTATATCACCAAGGACGGTGTGCAGCTCCCCAAGTCTGAGGTGGAGAACAGCATTTCCGTACTGTTCAACGAAAGCCAGAGCCATCTGAAGTCTAAGGTGGAGGTTGACCCCGACGGCACCATCCACGTCACCCCCTATATTGACGAAGACCATCCTCTGACCTTCTGGAACTGGTGGGTCAACTGGGCTTACTACTTTGGTCTGGAGGGCGATGACGTTACTGTAACTCTGAGCCATTCCTACGGCTCTGCCCGGAGCACCATTGACGTGGTGGGGGAGAGCGTGGGATATCAGATTTTGAATGTTTATATCCCCCTTGCCATCGAAATCATTGTGTTCCTGATTTTTGCCATCTGGGTGATTTTGGTGGTTACCAAGCCCAGATATTCCGACGGCGCTGTTCTGTACGTAGGTGAGGTCAAGTATGACAAGCTGGGCGGTACCCATGTGATGCGGAACTTTGCCGGTGTCCGGCTGAACAAGTTCAACAAAATCAAGCGGGGCAACGGACGGCTGAAGTACAAACGGGAAGCCGACGAGGTTTCCGCCAACGGTGTCAGAATTCGGGCAGACCGGGGCGGCAGAATTCTTTGCGAGATGCCCTTCCCCTGGTACCGTGGCTATCTGGAGCCCAGCGACTCCGACCTGATTACCACCCTGAAAACCCCCAAGGACGTGGCGGACTACTTCAGCAAGCACAGAAAGCTGGAAATCGTGGAATTCGCCACCACCGAAACCGTGGAGGGCGAACACAACCGGGGACTGGTGGCGGCAGGCGCTCACAGACCCAAGTATTTTGTGGTGCCTGACAATGGCGCAGTTACCGTGGTGGAAGGACGTAAGGTCATCCGCAGCGGCAAAATATTCGTATATGTCAATGGTTAACATTTTAATCTAAATTTGGGAGGAAAAACACATGGCACAAACACTTTTGATTGGACTGGGTGGCACCGGAAGCCGCGTGGTCAACAACGTTGTGAAGGAGCTTCACAAGAACGGCAAGCGGATCAACGACGGTCAGATTTGCTGCGCGGTGCTGGATACCAATGTCAATGACAACGAATCCATCGTCGACAGCAACACCGGTGTACCCGTTGTTCCCACCAGTAAGGCAATGAAGATCCGGGATTATTTTGCCCAGTATCATCACCTGCACATGGAGTCCTGGTGTCCTCAGGCTCCTGCTTTCATGGAAGAGAGCATGATTGACGGTGCTTCCGAGCTTCGTATGAAGTCCCGTGTGGCATTCATGGACTGCCTGGAGTCCGGTGTGATCGATCAGCTTGAGCTGATGATCAACGAGGTTCTGAAGAACAATTCCGGTTCCAAGATTCGTGTTATGATCGTTTCCTCTCTGTCCGGCGGTACCGGTTCCGGTATGTTCATTCAGGTGGCGCTGTGGCTCAGAAAGTTCCTCAGCGAGAGCGAAATCACCATCCGTGGTATCTTCCTGCTGCCTGACGTGTTTGTCAGCACCATTCAGGACATCAAGACCAACAAGACCACTTCCGTCCGCCACTACTGCAATGCCTACGCCGCCATCCGTGAGCTGAACGCGCTGAGCAAGATCATGAAGAGCAACGCTGTTGAACTGGCAGAGCCCATCGTTCTGGGCAAACTCTTCGACAGCACCAAGGACAGCGATTACGGCAAGCCCGTTTACGATCTTGCCTTCTTTGTGGATGACAAGGACGAGAACGGTGTCCGTCTGGAGAGCATCGGCGAGTATGAGAGAATGGTTTCTCAGCTCGTGTACATGCAGCTCTACGCTCCCATGAAGAACGATATGTACTCCGAAGAGGATAACTTCTTCCTCACCGGCTTTGAGAATGAAGAGCCTCTGTACGGCTCCTGCGGCACCTCCAAGGCAGTCTACCCCGTGGAAAGTGTCAAGACTTACTGCGCCATCCGTGGTGTCCGTGACTCCCTCACCGGCGGCTGGAAGAAGATTGACGGCGAAATCGATGCCGCCATCGAGGAGCGCAAGCAGGCAGAAAAGGACGGCATCTTCGCTGCCGATGTCATCGATATCCGCCAGATGTTCATCAAGCTGTTTGATGAAAAGACTGCCGTGACTGCCGAGGAAGCCGGTAAGGATCGCTTCTTCCTGTCCATCTCCAAGGATCCCAAGAACGAAACCAAGGTCAAGACCGATGGGGACAAGGTTGCCATCAAGTACACCGACAAGGTGGAAGACTTCGTTAAGCTCCTGAAGACCCAGAAGATTGACGTTATGATTACCCGTTACAGCGGTACTGAGGACTACGCCATTGATGCGGATGCCTTCGTCGCTGCTGACCATACCAAGGAAGAGCTGGTAAGCAAGGTCAACTCCGATGCTGCCGGTCTGGAAGAGGCTCTGGATCTGTTTGACTCCAAGGCTGAGGGCTATGCCGACGAAATCGTGGGCGCTGTGTTCCCCTACAGCATGGGCGAGGTCAAGCCCAGCAACCGCTGCACCATCTACGGCCTGCTGACCAAGCAGGATGACAAGGGCGCATGGAACTTCATCCATCCCGTTGCTGCCAGATATGTGCTGTACAAGCTGGTTGAGAAGCTGGAGAAGGAACTGAAGACCATCGTGCTGGCAGCCAGCCGTTCTGATGCCGTTTCCGGCGGCGATGTGGGCGCTCTGTTTGACAACAAGGCAACCTCCACCACCGAAACCGATCCTCTGTCCTTCCTGAACAGCAAGAAGTGGTATCAGGGTGAGGCAAGCTTCCTGGATGATTTCGAGGGCAGATATGCTCAGTTCATCACCGCCAAGATCGCTCTGTGCGAGAAGTACCAGAAGGAATGCCTCCAGGTGGCGGTTTACAGAAAGCTCATTGCCCGCCTCAACGGTCTGATTGTTCAGCTTGAGAACTTCTTCCGCAACCTCAACGATGTCCAGAAGAAGCTGGACGAGGCTCTGGCTGACAACATCGGCGAGACCAACGGCATTGTTGGCAAGACCATGTTCGTCTACGGCAGCGCCGAGGACAAGGAGAGCATCTACCAGACTCTGGACTTCGAGCTGGACCGCAGCAACGTCAAGATCAACAGAAGCGTGATCGATGCCATCTACGGCAGCTACTGTGCCGAGAAGCGTCCCAGCAACCCCGAAAATGCCGCTTATGTGGGCATCAGCGTAATCAGCGCCTTTGTGCAGGAGACCATTAAGGACTTCCGTGACCGGATCGACGGCAATGCTGCCAACTCCGAGAACGTGAACCTGGACATCTACACTGCCCTTTGCAAGTCCAGCGATGCCGAGTACGCCAGAAAGGGCGGCAAGGCAAAGCCTGCCGGCAGTCTCGACGGTCTGGATGTGACCACCGGTCAGATTCGTGTGGACGATACCGAGGCAAGACGGCACAGAGAAGCCTTTGTTGCCTGCAAGAACAAGCTGCTGAGAATGGCTGCTCCCTTCCTGATTCACGACAAGGAAGTATCCGACAACGAGCTGGGCACCCTCACTGCCCGTCCCAAGACCTTCTGGGGCTTCAGCCCTGCGGTGACCGTGGCTTGTCCCTATATTGGCACCGAGCTGGGTGTCAATGCCGACCTGCAGGCTGACGATGCCTACCCCGGCAACGAGCTGTACTGCTACCGTGCTGTTTACGGCATGGAGGCTGTTTACATTCCCAAGTTCAACGAGCTGAAGGGCGGCAACTACTACACCTGCTACAATTCCGTAGTCAGCTCCATGGTTGCCGATGCCGACAGCAGACAGGGCGAAAGAGCCTTGGTTCGTACCCCCCATCTGGATAAGAACTGGCACCGTCTGCTGCCCTACATCACGCCTGAGAAGCAGGAGCAGGACGATCTGGCATTCTTCCGTGGCTTCTGGCTTGCCATTGCCTATGGCATCCTGAAGACCGACCGTGAGGGCAACGTGATTATCCGCCGCAGCGTCGGTGAGGGTTATATGCCTGAGGAAGTGCCGGTTCTGTACAAGGGCAAGCCCGTTTCCAAGGTGGATGTGGTGAAGCTCATCACTGCCCTGAGAGCCGATAAGGTGTTCACCGGCAGCGATATCCCCCGTGCTGAGAAGCGCTTTAACGAGGAGCTGGAGGAGCTGGTTACCTATGTGGGCACCGATGCTCTGAAGGGTCTGACCGACAAGAAGGAAGACCTGAACCCCATCAACGTCGTTGCCCGTTACCACGGCGCTCCCAGACACGACAAGCACATTACCGCGAACCTGATTAAGGCACTGGAGCTGATTGCCGGTCAGCTTGCCACCACTTACAACGAAGAGCGCAGCGAGCGTGAGCTGGAGCTGGCAAAGTTCAAGATTTGCCGCAGAATCTACGATTCCAGCACCCGTACTCAGGGCAGAACCGAAGTGTTCGGCTACTGGGAGGAGAAGTTCGCCAAGCTGAAGATCACCGGCGAAACCGTAGCAGTGGGAACTGCAGAGTAATTCCTTTCCACCCCTCCCCCGGGAACGGGGGAGGGGAAGAGAAAAAAGTAACATCGGGAGGATGGATATGCATACTTTCTTTATCAATACATCCAAAAAGAATTTGGAAGGCTATGACGTTCTTTTTGATATCCATTATGAAAACAGAGCGTTGGTGTCCTTGACCTGCCCGATGTCCGACTGGTACGATCCGGAGAAGGGCTACGAGGCATGTGTGGCTCAGATGAGCGACCTGATTGACGGCTATGTTGAGCTGAACAATGCCTTCAACCTGATTCTCTATATCGATCTGGCGGAGGATAAGACCTATTCCGCCATTCAGAAAACCGATTTCGGTGACCAGGAGCGGGATGCCTGCCTGCAGGCAATGGGCCCGCTGTTTACCCATGCCATTTATGGCTCTATTGTCGGAACGCTGGAGGCTTCCGGAAGAAAGCCCCAGACGGTTCTGATTATGTTCGGTGAGGACAAAAAGTATGCCGACTATCATGCTGCCCGGGCAAAGGCAACCCCGGAGCAGATTAAAGGGATGCTGTTCCGCTTTTTGGGCTTGCCCTCCTGTGATAAGCTGGCAGCATTGATTGCCGAGGCTGACAAAGCCCCCGGCACACCGGCAGAAAAGCAGGCGAATTTCACCCGTCAGGTGCTTTCTGCCTGCACGGAGGAGTTGATCCCCGGTCTGCGGAAAAGCTACAAGGAGGACTTGGATCTGTGGTGTGAGGAGATGCTTCATGCCGCTCAGGTGGAGCGTCCCTGCGATGAGCTTTTCGAGAGAATTATGGGTACCAAGCGTACCGAAGAAGAAAGAAAACGGGTGGAAACCGTTTTCTGTCCCTATGACTGCTTTGCCAGCTCTGTCAACAAATCCGCGTTGGCGGTGAGCCGGCTGAATATTGCTTTATATCTGCTGCGCTGTGTGGAGGAAGGCTCTGTCTATCAGGACGGCGCTCTGCCCTCTACCCACGGCAGAGAGGTGTTCCCCTTCCGTGTCTATACCGCGGAGGAGGTAGCGCCGCTGTTCCGTCAAAAAGCCGCCGCATACGAGCGGAAGGCGGAAAATATTGAAACCATGGCACAGACCTACTGGGAGCTGGGGCTGGCAAGACAGCTCAGCGAGTTCCATCACAGCCAGTTTGGTCTGGATGAGTATGGCGAACGAAAGACTGACCTTGTGGTGGTGGATGCTGCCGAAGAGTCTGCCGGAAAAGGAAAGGACGACAAGTCCGGTGAGCCGGAGGCTGTTGCCGTTGTGGGCAAGGACAAGCAGGTTGTGGCGGTGACCAAAACCTCCCGTGTGCTTCTGAAGGAAGAATATGAGCCGTTCGTGTTCCCCTCTGACAGCAACAGAGCCAAAATGCTCCGCCGCAATACCTCCCCGGAGGAGTACATCGAGCAGGCGAAGCAAATTCGTTCGGAGCATCTGGACTTCCTGAACAAGCTGAAGCTCCACATTACCAAGGTGCTGTCCAACTATGCCGGCAAGTCCAAGGAAAACAAGGCAGCCCTTCTGCGGATGGGCGGTGCCCGTTATGCCGCAGGTAAAAAAGAAAGCAAGCCTTTGAGCGCGGTGGAAACCGTGTCGGAAAAGGCATACGATACCATCTTGAATGAGTTCCTGGAGTTCTGTGCCAGCCGTTCCGTGGCGGTTACGGACATTGAGGAGCAGTGCGACTGGTTCGTTACCCGGATTCACCAGATTCGGGAGAGCCTGAACCGAATCAAGTATGTGGCGCTGGGTGTGTTTTTCGCCCTGATTGCTCTGTACATCCCCTTCCTTGTGATTCAGTATGAGCAAATCGTGGAAAGCGTCCTGACGGTGTTTATGGCGCTGGCATCTCTGGCTGTGCCCTTTGTGCTGCTGTACACGGTCTTTGGCATTGTGGCGGCGGCCCAGCGGAAAAAGTACCGTCAGGCATGGGCGGATTTCGAGGCAAAAGCGGATGCCGCCCGTCTGGAAAATGAAACCGCTGCCAGAAAGTACGACCAGCTTCTGAGTACCGTCATTCCTGCCCTGCGCTGGGTTTATGAGTATAAGCTGGATGTGGCATACTGTGCGGATTGCTGTCAGGTGGCGGATGCCAAGCTGGAGCATCACCGCCGGAAGCTCCGGGAGCGTGCGGAAGGCATCCGCAATCTGCTCAGCGATTTGGAAACCTCCCGTTTTGGCGGCTGGGAAGCCCCTGCCGGGAAGGACAATCCCAACGATATCGACTATAACGTTCCCTTCTGCTCCGGGCAGAAAAACCGGAAATACTATTCCGTGGTGGACAAGCAGTTCTTTGCCCCCGCCAATTCATAATCAGGAGGTATCGAGAATATGGAATTTCTGAAAGTTCTTCTGAAGATTCTGTTTATCATAGCGATGCTCCTGCTGATGGCGGTTCCCTTCGCCATGGAGTATTTCACCTTCCATCGGGATAAGGAAAATAAAATAACCTACAAGCGCTTTCGGGTGCTGGTGTATACCGGTATCTATTTTGTGGCGATTACCATCGCCATGTATTTGCTGAAGGAGTTCTTTATCTGGCTGCAGGCACAGAACTTTATGCAGTGGCTGATTATCCGTATTGCGCCCACCTCCCGTGGTATTTACTGCGGTAAGGTGCTGGTGGCAGTGCTGGCGAACTTCGGCATCGGAATGCTGTTCTATTTGCTCAGCAAGCTGGTTCGGGCAGGAATGAAGAAGCGGGATATCGTCAATCCCAAGAAGAAAGACGGCACCTACTCCTGGTCTCAAAAGCTGGAGCGGAAGGTGATTCGCTTCTTCCACAACGAAACCTGGTTCTTTGTGGGCAGCATTGCCAAGTATCTGGGCATTGCCCTGTCTGTGGTGTATGCCGGTGTGTTTGCGATTTACCTGATTCCCGCGGTGTTTCAGGCGGACTGGCTGCCCTATGACTATGTGCAGAGTCTGTTCAGCGCCGGTTATATTTACCCCACCATTTCCCTGCTGGTGATTTGGGAAATCTACTTCTTTCTGGAGGGCATTCGCCGTCTGGAGGCAGAGTGCCCGGAGCTGCTGGAGCAGGAAGAGGTGCAGACCAAGGCACCCCGTGTGGATCTGAAAAAGGTGGATGCGGAGATTCGCAAGCAGTTTGCGGATTATTATGTGTGTGACGTGGCGCTGTCCGATGCCCTGCAGGAAAAGATCAACAGCACCGAGCACCATCCTCTGACCCACTATATCGCCCAAGCGGTGCAGAGCGACAGCCGTAACCCCCAGAAACCCAAGGAAGTCTATCTGGATTGCACCGACCGTCTGGTTAAGGACGAAAAGAGCCTGCTGATTAACGGCGGGTTCTTCAGCGAATTCTCCATGTACTTCCTGCGGTATTTGTCCGTCATCATCGCCCGGGGCGACAATGTGATTTTTGTCTGCAATTCCGACGATGAAATCGACACCGCTTATGATTACATTGTTCAGGGTCTGTCGGAAATCAGCAGTTTGTACTGCCGTGGTTTCAGCAACGGCGGTGTGAACTTTGACGATCCCATCTGGCGGGCGGTGAAGGTCAGCGGCGAGCATGATGTGATTCAGGAAGCCTCTGTGGACGAGAATAACATTCTGGTCACCTCCCTGAGCTACCTTTGCTCCACCCGTTTTGAAAACGCGCACAGCCGCTTCATCACCCTGACGGATGTGATTGTGTTCGTGGACACCCTGAAGACGGTGAACACCTTTAACCGTCAGTTTGCCATTCTGAATACCCGGATGAAGCACATTACCAAGCGTGCCTCCGTCGCCGCCAAAAACGGCAGGGAAGGGGATCAGTACCGGGCACGGTATCTGTCCCGTCAGGTGCGGTATCTGTGCTTTGACGATACCCGTACCCCCGGTCTTGACAAGGTTCTGAAAAATATGCTGGCGGTGGAGATTGACTCCGTGGACGCCATGAACTATAACCCGGACACCCTGGTACGTTGCTACCGCTATGAGGGTACACCGGATGAAAACGGACGGCGGATTTGTCCCCAGTTCTTCCATTCCAAGGAGGAAATGGGTGCGATTATGAACATGGCGGTGCTGTGCCTTGCCAAGGGCGCAGGCTCTGTTTCCGTGTTTGCGGACAATGTCATTCCCTATAACAACATCGCGGAAAGCCTTGCCGCCAATATGGGTCAGGTAGCGGTGAAGGTGGATGGCACCAGCATCCGCATTAACAAGCGGTTCTACAATCCGGATGCCTACAGCGTGATTCTGGCTATGGACTCCGACAACAATCTGCCGGCTGCTTTGCGGCGGTATTTGTCCATCGTATCGGACAAGCCTGCGCTGGTCATCATTTTCTCCCGTCCCTATATGCTTCGGGATTACTATTATCACGGCATCAATACCCTTTGGCACAGCTCTCAGGCGGAGCGGATTCCCGTGGAGGAAGGTACCCGTAAGGATATGGCACAGCGGATTTTGATCCGTGCCAACTCCGGCGGCATTTCCCGCAGGGAAGTTTTGCGGCTGGCGGCAGTGGTGCCGCAGTTCGAAAAGGACGCGGCGGAAGGGGACGTGAACGCCATTTTGCGTGGTGTTCTGGAAATCTACGGAGAGACGCAGGAGGACAGACTGAATCTGTTCGAATACTTCGAGTATGCCTCCACCCATGATTTCGACGAAACCGGCAAATATGTTTCCGAGGATCGGATCTTCCTGCGGCGTAAGGGCAGGCTCTTTGAGCGGCTCAACGGTCGGGATATGGTACGGATGTGTGTGGGCGAAGATGAACTGCTGCTTCCCATGCCCCGCAGCCGCCTGACCCAGAATTACATCACCGGACAAAATCTGGTGCATAACGGCAATATTTATGCCATCCAGAAAATCGACACCGCTGCCGGACGGATTTTTGCCCGTCTTGCGGTGGGCGGCGATAATAACGAAATCTATCAGTATGTTCAGGCACGGAGCTACCATCTGGAAGCCAATGCCGACGAGATTTACCGCATTTTCCCCACCCGTCATGTGATGCCGGAGGTAAAGGACGGCGATGTCAGCGTCAGCGATGTTTACATCAGCGTCATCCGTGCCCCCATGGAAGTGGTCACCAAGGGCTATTACATGGTGGACTCCCACATTCTGTCCCATACCGCTCCGGAAAACCGATATCAGAGCATCAGCGACCCCGGGGACGATGAGCTGGCACGGCAGACCTACCGCCGTTACGGTCAGATTACCGAGCCTGCCTATTCTTCCGAAAGCATCCTGAAGGGCAATCACCTGATTTCCAGCGCTCAGGGTGCGCTGATGATGACCCTTCGCTTCACCGGTGAATTTGGCGCCGACCGGAATAAGACTATGATTCTGGCAGCGGCAATGCTCAGCGAGGTACTGCGTTCCATGTTCCCCTCGGTGGCGGATTCCATTGCGGTCTGCCCCCTGATCCGGGGAGAATTCTCCGATGAAGAATATGAACGTGTCCTTCGGGCACAGCCCAGAATTCGGGTTACCGGAGAGCATGAGCTGTTCACCAACGACGACTGCGAGCTGGTCATCATCGAGGACTGCGCCTCGGATTTGGGCGTGGTGTCGGTGCTGATGAGCGCAGGCGATGACATTCTGCATACTCTGTTCAACCCGGTGTTTGACTACCTGAACTGGTATCAGCAGGAAGAAGAAAAGAGCGAATACCTCTACTTCGGTCTGGGCCATGAGCCTACCTGCTTTGATTTTGCTTCCGTCTATAAGCTGGCAAAGCTGCTGGGTGACGACCGCCATGACCTGCGTTTTGTGGACATGGATACCGTGGTGGAGTACGATGTCTGTGACTTCTGCGGCAAGCGTTACAATCGGGACGGTACCGTCATCGAGCTGGAGGACGGCAGAAAGATGTGTACCGAGTGCGCCCGTGGCATTGTGGGCAACAACCGCAAAGCCCTGAAGGAGCATTTGAACCGCGCCCGTATTTATCTGGAAAGCACCTACGGCATCACGCTGGACGAGGATTTCGAGGTCTGCTTCGAATCCACCGAGAAGATTGTCAACACCCTGAAGCAGAACCCCATGCTCACCGGAAGAGGCGCGGACGTGTCCCTGAAGTCCTATCTGGATGCCCGGAAGAAGGTTCATGTGGAGTATGACCTGCCCTCGGTGAATTTGTCCGAGCTGCTGGTTCGGGAGCTGACGGTTTGCTGGCAGAGAAAGCACCTGCCGGAAATCGCAGAGGACTGGGCGGAAGGCCATATCGCTCTGGTGGCGGTGCAGTACCTGCGCTTCCTGAACCAGAACACCTTGGCAGCCACCCGAACTACTTACTACGAAAGCACCGACCGCATCTCCGGTGAAGGCTATCGGAAGCTGGTTCGGGCGCTGATGGAAAATCCCCAATTCAGGAACAATCCCTTTGCCTATCTGCTGAGTATGACCGGTGGCGGCACCGGGGAGGAGGACAAGATTATTCCCCCTGCCCCCCTGATTACCGATACCGGGGATTACGGTCAGCCCTATACCCCCCAGAACCCCGACCGGGTGCTGGACGGCAGTGTGCCGTACTTCTACCGTCCCCGGCTGACTGCACCCCAGCAGGCGGCTTATGACACCATGGTGGAAGGCATTCGCAGCCATCAGGCGCAGGTAACGGTGAGCGGCTGCAGCTTTGAGGAGCTGGAGCTGGTGGCGGATGCCCTTCGCTTCGACCATCCCGAGCTGTTCTGGTTCAAGACCTTCTCCATGCTGGGAGACACGATTACATTGCTCTACGGTGCTTCGGAAGCCGAAGCCGCCGCTCTGCAGGCACGGATTGACGAAGTGATCCCCAAGTACCTTGAGGGCATCACCGACGAAATGAGCGCCTATGATGTGGCGATTCGCCTCCATGTGCGGCTGATTGCCTCCGTGGACTATGACACCATCGCCCTGAATAAGCAGAAGGCGGAAGGCGGCCCCGCACCGGATAAGATTGACTACCTCAGAACCATCTGCGGTGTATTCTTGGAGGGTAAGGCTGTTTGCGAGGGCTATGCCCGGGCGATTCAGTACCTGCTCCAGAAATGCGGTGTGGAGTGTGCCGAGGTGGCAGGCAATATCCGCAAGGAAAACGGCGAGGATGGCGGCGGTCACGCATGGAACATCCTGAAGCTGGACGGCGAGTATTACTATCTGGATACCACTTGGGATGACAGCTCCAATACCATCCAGTCCGTGAAGAAGACGGATACCGGCTTCAGCTATTTCGGCATCACCACCGAGGAACTGACCCGTACCCGGGCGGTGGATCTATGTCCCATCCAGATGCCGGTGTGTACCGCTACCAAGGCGAACTACTATTACCACAACGGTCTGGTGCTTACCGCCTTTGACCCGGAGCAGATTAAAGCCATCGCCGCGGCAGCGGCAAAGGGCGGACAGAAGTTCTTTACCCTGAAATGTCCTGCCAAGGCGGTCTTCGACCAGACGCTGGATCAGCTCTGCTCCTCCGGCAAAGCCTGCTTCGATGCCATTAAGGCGGCAGGTAAAGTGGATAAGAAGATCAACACTTCGTCTTATTCTTATACCTATGATAAGAATATCCGCACCATCACCGTGATGTTCAAGTACAAGTAAGGAGGAATTCCAATGCGTAAAATTGTTGCTCTGGGAATGGTTCTGGTACTGGTGTGCCTGCTGTGCGCCTGTATGCCCCAGAAGGCGATTCTCGGCACATGGAAGCATACCACCACCGTTCTGGGTGTGGAGAGTCTGACCGTGTACAAGTTCAATGAGGACGGCACCGGCTCCAAAACCAACGTGCTGACCGCGGACTTCGTCTACGAGTTTGAAGATGACAAGCTCCATATCACCACCAAGGTGCTGGGAGTGGAGTCTACGGAAACCTATACCTACGAGTTCAAGGGCGATGCGGTCTATCTGACCAACGATAAGGAAACTCTGCGCCTTGAGAAGGTAAAATAAAACCAAGGCGGCAGTCATCGGGAACCATCCGATGACAGCCGCCTTACCCTTTGGAGGAATTATGACTTATATTGAATTTTTCGACAAAATCGCGTCTGAGAACATCAGCGCCTGCCTGACCTATACCCCTGACCGGGTGATTTACATTGGCGACAGCAAAAAGCAGATGAATAAGCATATGGCCTATTACCGCCGTGTCTTTGCCGACCGGGGGGTGAATATTGATTTTTCCTGCAGAACGGTATCCAAGAGCAATCTGGAAAGTGCCGTAAAGGTGCTGACGGAATTGGTGGAGGAATATGACGACTGCGTATTCGATATCACCGGCGGTGAGGAGATTCTGACGCTGGCTTTGGGTGTGGTCTACGCCCAAAATCCCGGAAAGAACATCCAGATTCATAAATTCAACCTGCGGAACAACACCCTTTACGACTGTGATAAGGACGGTGTCACTGTTTATCGGGATACCCCCACCCTCAGCGTGGTGGAGCAGGTGCGGATTTACGGCGGCGATGTGCTGTGGGGCGGTCTGATGGAAGAAAAGACCTGCCGTTGGGATTTGTCCGGGGATTTCCTTGGGGACATCGAAACCATGTGGCAAATCTGTCGGGAGAACGTCCGCAAGTGGAATACCCAGATTGGTGTGCTGGATGCCGTCTGTAAAGTGGGACAGATCAGCGAAGACGGGCTTTCCGCCAGCGCGGATATTTCCTCTGTGGATACCCAGCTTGCCCAGTACCGTACCGACTATCGGGTGATTCGCTCTGTGCTGGTGCCTCTGCTTCGTGCCGGTTTGCTGACGGGCTACGAGGAGGACGGATTTACCGTCAGCGTATCCTTTAAGAATATGCAGATTCGTAAGTGCCTGACCAAAGCAGGTTTGGCTCTGGAACTGAAGATCTATGCCGAAGCCCTTGCCCTGACGGATGACAGCGGAGAGAAGCTCTATGACGATGCTGTTAACGGTGTGGTCATCGACTGGGATGGCGAAGGCGACGACGAATTCGGCACAGAAAACGAAGTGGATATCCTGCTGATGCATGACATGGTGCCGGTGTTCATCTCCTGCAAGAACGGCTATGTCACCACCGATGAGCTGTACAAGCTGAATACCGTAGCAGAGCGGTTTGGCGGCGGCTATGGCAAAAAGATTCTGGTTGCCACCGCTTTGGAAACTATGGGGGATGCCGCCAATTACCTTCGCCGCCGTGCCAAGGATATGAACATCCGCCTGATTGATGACCTTCAGGATTTGTCGGAAGAAGATCTGCAAAAGCGGATGAGAACCCTGTGGAATAACTAAAAAGGGGCTTGCAATGAAGAAAATAATCCTTATTTTGTCCATATCTGCCGTGGTTATCATGGGTTTGTCTGCCATGGCACTTTGGGGCTGCTGTGTCTATCGGGAGACCCTAGCGCCCCTGATCATCGGGGGAAGCATCGGGGAGGAGATGCTGGCATATAACGTTCTGCCTTTGGCAAGCATTCTGTATACCGTGGGAATGTTGGGCTGTATGGCAGGACTCTGCGCCGTGGCAGGAAACCTTCGGGTTGGTGTCTGGGCGGATATCCTGCTGGCGGCAGGAATGGTGCTGGTAGTCCCCGGTGTGCGGACGTTGGTTACTTATACCCAGAGAATCCTGATGGGCTCTCAGGGAAGCGCTGTGCTTGCTGCCTACGCAAGTATGGAAACTCTGGCAAGTGTCGCTTTGAGCCTGACGGGACTCGCCACAGCCGCCGCTCTCCTTGCCTGCGGCATGAGCATCGCACTCAAAAAGCTGAAAGCAGTGCGAGACAGTCAGCCAGTTTAGGAGCACTAAAAAGGAGATACCAATGAAAAAAGAACAGCAAAAAAAGACAGTAAGGCAAGAGAATAAAGGAGGACAAATGAATATTGCGGTAATTCAGAAAGCTGTAGAAATGATAAAAAGTATGTCTGATCTTTGTCAAAAAGTTATTGACGCAGGCAATCCGGAAAAATACGCAGCGAGTGTCAATGAGTTGAACCAAGGTGTTAGTGACACGTTCGCAGAAATGCGTAATATTATTGCAAATGATCCCCAATTGAATACTGATGAAAAACTGGCGAGATTACAGGAACTGGCAATTAAGGAAGAGGAAACCAAAAAAAGATGCGGCGAAGCTATTCAGGGGAACCGCGAGCACGTGGCAAAGGTGATTCTTGAAGTGTTTGCAGGTTTGCTGACTTGCGGGATTTCCTTTGCCCCCGGAATTGTAAAAGGAGTTAAGACGGCCCTCGTCGAGAAGAAAAAACTTCCTCTGTTAGAAGCAGATCAACTAGTGGATGCTGGTAGTTCAGATGTAACAATGCTATAATGATTACTGAAATCAAAAAGCTGAAAAAGTAGATCCATAACAAAAAAGCCTCTGTCCACCACCGGACAGAGGCTTTTGCACATTTGAAAGGATAGTCTCTGTCCGAGATAAGTATTGGTGGACAAAAAATATACATTTTTAAAGATAATTATGCATATGAACAAAAGTTGGTTAGAACCGAGTTGTTGAACTATGTTCGTGAGAAGGACTTGAAATCACAAGAGAAGTTTTCCAAGACCTATCTTGAACAAGCCTATGACATTATCACCTTACTGGCTAATCAGATAAGGAAGATACCGCTTGATAAGTTCAAGTACAAGCCTATTTCCTTTGATATGAAGAGGTTAGTAATCTGAAAATGTTGTGAAATTGTAAATTATCGTCTCTGGAGTGAGACAAATAGACCGAAGTATGCTATGCTATAGGCATAGTTCGGAACTTTTGCTGGATTTTTCAGTCTATATAGATGATGAAACAGTTAGACAAACTTGAATTTGACGAAGGAGAATATTCGATGAAAATCTATGATATTTCTCAAGAGGTTTTCAGTTGCGAAGTATATCCTGGTGACCCTGTACCAGAGAAAACAGCACTGAAATCAATGCAAGAAGGTGAAGTATATAATTTAACTGCTTTTAGCATGTGTGCACATAACGGCACACATATAGATGCACCATTTCATTTTATTAAAGATGGAAAAACGGTTGATGAGATATGTTTAGAGGCATTTGTGGGAATGGCTTATGTGGCAGAGCATCATGGGATTGTCACGGGTGATAATGCTTCCCAGATACTTGAAAAAGCAAAAAAACAGAACTCAGAAGCGGCAAAGAGGATTCTGATTAAAGGAGAAACCGAAGTATCATTAGAGGCAGCAAAGGTATTTGCATCTTCAGATATTTTGCTTCTGGGAAATGAACCACAGACAGTCGGACCGCAAGAAGCACCAATGGCGGTACATCTTGCGCTTTTAGGTGCTAATATCATTTTGCTTGAAGGAATTCGTTTGGAAGAGGTATCTGAAGGAGTTTATTTCTTGAATGCTGCACCGCTGAATTTATCAGGGGCAGACGGTTCTCCATGCCGAGCTGTACTGATAGACCTTTATGGTTAAATCATAATATGTATATCCGTCAGATAAATTCCAATTTGGTGAACTGAATAACATATATCCCCTAGGAGGAGCAAGGTTGAAATATACCTTGCTCCTTTTTAGTGGGCATTCATAAAAAATGAATAAAAAGGGTCAGTTATACACACCCATACTTATCTCGGACAGAGACTTCCAAAAAACTATCATAAAGAACAAAATCACAATCTATATCCAAATCATTTGCACATTCCTTTATACCAAATAAAACAAGAGAACCACTTGTACCAAGGGCATATTTATCTTTTGGTAAATTCAGTTTATTTAATAACAACAATATTTTTTCTCTATTTAACATATATTTTTATGTACTCCTATTTCATCTATTCTATATATTCTTAAATCCACTGTAGCCATTTATGCCCACCTTAAAAAATATAAAGGGGTGTTTCTGAAAGAAACACCC
>JAFULI010000093.1 GCA_017473455.1 Oscillospiraceae bacterium | reverse complement strand
CAAGGGCCTTTTTGCTAACTATGGTTAGCAAAAAGGCCGCACATTTTTCTGCATTTGTCAAGTGTTTTTTTGAAAATGGTTACAAAAAACTGGACTCCACATCTCTGTGAAGTCCAGTTTCTCTTAACTTAATGACATTGGTTCACATACCCGGAGGGGTGTAATTCATCACTCGATTGTTACTGTAGTCTTAATAGTAGCTGCGGGATATCGGTAGTTTTCGTTGGGCAGAACACCGATGTTTACAGAAATGATATCGCCAGCAGATACGTCAATTTTAACCGTCTTGCCATCTTCGCTTTCCTGAAGGGACACGGTCTGACTGTGGTTACTTTCATTCGTAACAACAATATCGCCCTTCGCCTTTCCGGAGATGCTATCGAGAGTAATCGTCAAAACGCCGCTCTTGTCCGCCTTAAAGGTGTAGTGTACACCTTCTTCATTGTTTGCCTTAATGTCGGTGGAATTGCTCCCCTTCTTCAATGTAATCGGGTTCATCACATGACCTGCAGGATAAGACAGCACCGCATTGAAAGTTTCATCCGCTGTACCCTTATTGCCAATAGCCAGCAAAACCGGGTTCCAGTTATCACAAACCAGACCGGAAATGGTAACTACGCCATTCTTAGGCTCATAAGTCTTGCCGTTATAGATAACATAGACGTTCTTGCTGCTGATTTTCAAGGTAGTATCTGTAACCCGGGGCAAATGATAATAAGCCAAATGATTTGCCTTAACATGAACATTAAACTTCAGCGTGCCATCCCCATTATCCTCAGGAACAATCACAACCGGCTCATCCTTGTAATCCTCAACGGGCTTGGATGCAGGTTTGTCTTGATTATCAGGTTTCGGCTCGGTACTGGGATTGGTAGTCGTGGGTTTGGTAGTCCCGGGATTGGTCGGGTTAATATCAGGTTTTGTGGTTTCTCCGGGTTTGGTGGGATCCGTATCGTCAGGCTCAGGAATATCACCATCGGCATAACAGAGCAGGAACATCCAAGTATGCTCGTTATTTACATTTGCAACATCACGGAACAGATAGTTAATATTCTCAGTCTTGCACCAGCCCATGAAGTCAGTGCCCATGCGGATCGCATAGTGCAAATCCTTAGTCAAAGGATAAACACCGGATGCTTTGTCACGATTGGTAACATATTGGCGCATCATGTCGGTATAATCTTCCTTAAAGAAGTCGTCCTGACCGTTATTGTACATATAGCGGAAAGGAGCGGTACCGGACTGCATCAAGACACCATCCTGATAAACGATTTCGCCAACCATTACCTTCATGGAGATACCGTAAACAGCCTGATCCAGCTGAGCAAATACCAGTGGACCGTCAGCCGCATTCAAGTGATAATAGCCATCCTTATCATTCAGAACCAACTTATAAGCATCGGTAGCTGCAGTCAGGTCAAATTCCTTCAGAACAGTGCCGTCAGGCAGAGTATAAGGATTGATTTCAGAGGAAGCCTGATAGGTGGACCAGGGCTCACCATCAATAGACCATGCAGGTTCGCCAATGCGGTTGATATTCAGAACTGCACCCTCAGCCCCTTCATTAGCATCCAGACCAATTACCATCGTTGTAGTTCCGGCGGAGCCGGTGCCAATCATGCCGGCACGGATGGTGAAGGTAAACTTGTTATCCACAACTTCTTCGGTGCTGAAGCTCTGAACATAATGGGGGCTGCCATAACAGCCAAGCTCAGCAGTATCACCGCTTACGGAAACCTCGTATTCTCCAACCTCACTGGGAGTAAACAGAACATAAGTACGATCCTCTGCATCCAACTTTACATAGGTGCTGCCATCAAATGCTGTATAGACAGTGTAATCCTTCACGGAGTTCGTTACGGGAGAAGTTGCAGACAAGCTTTGACCATCACCGCCTGCAGCAAATGCCATAAGGATCTCAGTTTCGGTCGTTTCTGCAGTCAACTTGGCATTGGTAGTATCATACCAGCAATCAGCATCAGATACTGTGCTGGTAACCTCTACGGTGTAATCCCCTTTTGTCAGGATTTTTTCTGCTACACCTTCCTTATTAACAGTCGCCATAGCTACCTGAGCGCCATTTTGCATGAACTTGACAATTACTTTTTCAGTATAGGGATTGCCCAATCCATCAACCACAGCGACCTTGTATATCGCCTCATTTTCGCCTAACTGAACACCGCCGGAAGGAGCGGAAGTGTTAGGTTTATCTTTGTTGCAAGCAGACATCACAATCGTGGTACCAAGGAACAAAGCACATAAAATCAGAGCACAAATTCGTTTCTTAATCATAAAATCCTCCTAAATATTATATCCCGGCAAATAATTAAACAATCTCCTTCAGGGGCTTAATATACTGCTCTCTGCGTCGGTTCATTTCTGCGGCATAAGCGGCATCGTTTCCGGCATGAATTTCTCTGAGGTAATCGTAATGGTTGTGCAGGATTGCTTCGTTATCCCGTGCCATCATCATGACCGCAACAGAAGAACACTGATCCGAAGCACGCTCAAGATACGTCAGTGCCTCCATGAACACCAGACCCGTGGCCACAGAACAGGTGCCGCTCTTCAATCGTTTGGTATGACGGTCACGAAGGATCATAACCATATCATCGATAACCTCTTCCAACGGTTCGATGGCTTTTGCTGCCTGATTATCATCATTGGCAAACGAGGTAATGGTAATGTTGATAATCTCGTTAACAGCGCCACAAATCAGTTCCAATTCCCGGATTGCCATATCCGAGAAGGTGCTATCCTCCGCATTGAGCCGTTTAGCAAGTTCCACCATATTCGTAGCATAATCACCAATTCGCTCAAAATTCGGCACGGTCTGCAGCAGCATATCAACTTGACGGTCATCAGCCTCGCTTTCCACAACCTTACTCAAGCCAATAAGGAAGCGGTCAGATCTGTCTGCAAATTGATCCAGACAATCCTCATCCTCATCAATAACCGAAAACTGGATTTCGTCATAACATATAAGCTGGGCGCAGCCTCTGGCAAAATTCTTCTGTGCAATGGCACCCATTGCCGAAACCGCCTTACTGGCCTCAAGCACTGCAACAGCGGGAGAAATATACAGTTTATCATCCAGTGTATGCAGTTCAGGATGGGGCAACTGTTTCTGCTTTTCATCCTTAACAACAAGAACAGAAAGCTTCACCAGCCAATCCGTGAAGGGCAAAAGTACAATGGCAGTAATCAGATTGAATGTTGTCTGGAAAGTCGCAATAATCGTACTGTTTACTTCTCTCGTCCAGAAAGACTCACCAAAGACAGCAAAATGCTGCATAACACTCATGGCAATCATAAACAGAATGGTGCCAATGGTGTTAAACACCACGTGAACCACACCGGTTCGCTTGGAATCCTTTGCGGAACCGCCAACAAAGCAATAAAATGCGGTAACCACGCAAGTTCCCAGATTGATACCCATAATAATTGGATAAACACCGGAGAAATCCAGCGCCCCCGTGGAGGACAGAGATTGCAGCATCGCAACTGTCGCAGAGGAGCTCTGAACAATAACAGTAAGCACCATGCCGGCAAGAATTCCGAGGAGTGGAACGTCAGAGAACTTGGACAGCACTTCCAAAAAAGCCGGGGATCCTGCAAATCCCTTCACCGCGCCTGTCATATTCATCAGACCAACAAAGAGAATTCCGAAGCCCATGCAGATATCACCCATGGTCTTGGAGCGTTTGCTCTTGATGAACATAATCAAAATAATTCCAATTGCCAAAGCAATCGGTGCCAGTGTATCCGTGTCAAACAGCCACATCAACCAGTTATCATCGGATTCAATAAACGCCAGCGTCGTAATCCACGCTGTAATTGTTGTGCCGATATTGGCACCCAGAACGATGGATACCGCCTGCTTCAACGTCAGTACACCGGCACCAATCAGTGCTACCGCAAGAACAATGGTCGCCGTTGAACTTTGAATGACAGCCGTTACCAATGTACCGGTTAGCACTCCCATGATAACATTACCGGTCACTTTCTCGAGGACGCGCTTCAAAGCTTCACCCGAGCTGTTCTTCAGGCCGTCACCCATGACCTCAATGCCGTAAAGGAACATGGCCAGACCGCCCAGCATCATAACTATGGCACTTGCAATTTCCATAATAGATACCCCTGTTGTAAAATTTCGCAGAACTCAAAACCGTGTATCACTTACCTGTAGAGCCAAAACCACCGGCATCCCGACAGGTCTGCTCCAATTCTGCCGCTTCCAAAAACGACGGTATCATCACAGGGGTCACGAGAAGCTGCGCAATACGCTCACCATGACCAATGTATTGGGTTTGGCTTCCATGATTGTGCAGAACCACAATCACTTCGCCCCGATAATCCCAGTCCACCACTCCTACTTTGTTGGCAGGAGCAAGCCCCCGTTTGCAGGCAAGACCGGAACGGGCATAAATCAGCCCGGCACACCCCTTGGGTAATTCCATTGCAATCCCGGTAGGAACCCATACACTCTCCCCAGGGTTCACTGCCAACGTTTCTTCCAGACAAGCATACAAATCTGCGCCAGCCGCTCCGTCGCTCCCATAAGCGGGTAGAATAGCCTTTGGGTGCAGTTTCTTTACCTTCACGATTTCCACGTCATCAGCTCCTTTTCTGGTGAGTTCATACGATCAATCAGAACACAAAGTCCTAATGTAATTCTAGCATATATTCATCGCTGCCGCAAGTATTATTTCCGACATCCTTCTCCCAGCTTCCGCCAAAACCGGAACGTCATCGGCCACAGCAATCCGGCGATTAGCACCAGAAGGAAGTAACGTACGGATCTGGAAATCATATGTCCACCAAATAACAGTTCCAGCGGAGCTTTTAGTCCGGATTTAACCGCCAGAACTGCTGCCAATCCCAACACAGACTTGATAATCTGTACCCACCAGACAGCATCCTCCCGGAAGCCTACCCAGCGCCGCTCCGCAAAATATACCACCACAACACCGGTCATACATCCCAGCATAGTATACCCATTTTTAACTGCGGAAGTAAGATTTGCCGGATCCACTCCCTGAGTCGGGTGAAGTACAGCAAAGACAAAGAAGCTAACAGCCACAAGGAGCATTGCTGTAAGCAGTATAGGCATCGTCCATTCCTTCTCAGCAAAAACCAGCGGCTTCAGCACCAGCAGCAACGCAACTGCACACAGGATCCCCGCCAAAACATCATATGGTGTGTGGACACCTACATACATTCTGGAGAATGACACCAGAAGTGCCAGCACTACACAAATCACCTGAAGCCAGCGACGTTTTTCCGTAAGGGCAATTCCGCCAAACGTCCCCACCGCCATAGTGGTGTGCCCACTGGGAAAACTATAGCCGGAGGCCGCTTCCCTGGCCTGCTCCAAAATGGTAAAATTCTCATTCAGCACCCAAGGACGAGGAACCTTGCAGGCGAGCTTAAGAAACTGATTGAGTATAGTCCCCATAAAGCCAACCGCCATCAGATAATATCCCCGCCGCTTATCTACACACCAAAAGAATATCAGCGCCAGAACAAGGAAAGCTGTTTCTTCGCCGAGCTTGGTAATCGCCAGCATAATCTCATTGAGTACCGGCATCCGGATTTTTTCCAGCATATACAGTAAGCCCATTTCAAACCTCCCATAGACATATTTTCATGATTATAGCAAATACTGTATCAGTAAAATTTACAGAATTGTAAAGGATTCTTTTTTGTTAATGTTTCCTGAACTCTTGCTTTTTTTATGGGGGCGGGTATAATATCAGTAGCTATTAATACTATATAGAAATGAGGAATCACTATGTTCTCCCAAGAGCAACGTTGTATTTATCGGCGCAATCAGCTCGACGGTGTTATCTGTCAACTCCGTTTTCCTGAGATTCTCAGCATCGGTGCTAACGTGCCGGTAGCATTTCAGGAAGCCATTCGGGATGAGTACCCCCAATATGCTGCAAAAATGGACTCCCCTGCTCCAAAAATCACCGGACGTCCGGGTAATTTCACTTTAGAAAATCAACCCACTACCGTTAACTACCATTTTACTTCCGAAGACGGTGTCTGGCGCATTAATCTGACCAGTCGGTTTATTTCTCTTACCTGCACACGCTACACCTGCTGGGAGGATTTTGCCCGTCGGCTGGACAAACCGCTGGTAGCATTTATTCAGGTGTATAAGCCTGCCTACTTTGAACGGGTAGGACTACGCTATATCAACTTTTTTAACAGAAAAAAGATGGAACTGGAGAATGTTGCTCTTAAGGATTTGTTCTCCTCACGGTACTTAGGTCCTATGGCAGATGAAGAGGTTACCGAAAACAATTTCTCCATGTGTAATATCGATACTGAGTTTGCCATCCGTGGCGGTTGCCGCGTCAAAATTCACGCCGGTCCAGGCATGATTAAGCGCGGCCCTCAGGCACAGCAAGAGAGCGTGTTTATCTGGGATCAGGATTTGTTTATGCCCGGTAAAGTGCAAATCAACATGACTACCGGCTCTCTGCAAACTCTCCATGCCCAAGCCTTTGGTATTTTCCGTGATGCCATCGCAGAACAGCTTCATGATGCCCTGGAGCCTGAATATCGCTGATTATTTTATATTCTGGAGGTTTCTATGCCCCACTTTTACGGTTTCGACAGCACCTACCTGTATCTGGTGCTACCCTGCTTCATTCTCGCCCTGATTGCCAGCGCCAACGTTAAGCGCACCTTTAACCGCTATTCCAAGCAACTCTCTTCCCGAAACATTACCGGTGCGGAGGCAGCCCGTCGTGTCCTGAGTGCCAACGGTATCCACAGCGTGTCCATTGAGCAGGTAGCCGGGAAGTTAAGCGATCACTATGATCCGAAAGCCAATGTAATCCGGCTGTCGGACGAGGTTTATCATTCTACTTCAACAGCCGCCATCGGTGTTGCCTGCCACGAAGCCGGACATGCGGTTCAGTATCATCAGGACTATTTCCCGATTAAGCTCCGCTCTGCCATCATTCCCATTACCAACATCGGCTCCCGGCTTGCCGTACCATTGATTCTACTGGGCATTGCCCTATCCTTTTTCGAAAACTTTTCCTTCTTCTTTGTATATCTCGGGATCGCCTGCTATGCTTTGTCCCTTGTACTGCAGCTTGTCACCCTGCCGGTGGAATTCAATGCCAGTCACCGTGCCATGCAGGCAATCTCAGAAGGCGAGCTTCTGACTACCGAAGAACAGAAAGGTGCAAGAAAGACGCTCACCGCTGCAGCATTGACATATGTCGCCGCTACTGCTGTTGCTCTGGCACAGCTTTTGCGTCTTCTCAGGATTTTCGGAAGACGGCGCCGCTAATTTCAATAAATACCAAAGGACTTCCATTATGAACGAATTAACAGAAATCTATCAATCCATGGGCATCTCCCCTGCAGTATATAACTACGGAGAAAAAACACTGGAGCTCATCCACGATCGCTTTGACACTATCGACCGGATTGCTGAATACAATCAAGCAAAGGTTCTCCGTGCTATGCAAAAAAACCGGGTGTCTGCCGCATGCTTTGCCGCTACCACAGGCTACGGTTACGACGATATGGGACGTGATAATCTGGAAAAGGTCTATGCCGACGTCTTCCACACCGAAGCCGCTCTGGTACGCCCCCAAATCACCTGCGGCACTCACGCATTGACCGTCGCACTGTCTGCCAATCTGCTTCCCGGAGATGAGCTGCTCTCCCCGGTAGGCGCGCCATACGACACTCTGCAGGAGGTCATTGGTATCCGTCCCAGCCCTTGCTCCTTGGCTGAATACGGTGTTTCCTATCGTCAGGTTGACCTTCTCCCGGATGGTGCCTTTGATTACGAAGGCATTCGCCATGCTATCAATGGGAAAACCAAACTGGTTACCATTCAACGTTCCAAGGGTTATGCCACACGTCCCACCTTCTCAGTAAAGCAGATTGGCGAATTAATCGCCTTCTGTAAATCCATCAAACCGGATGTTATCTGCATGGTGGACAACTGTTACGGTGAATTTGTAGAAACTATCGAGCCGTCCGATGTCGGAGCGGATATGGTCGTTGGCTCCCTGATTAAGAACCCCGGTGGCGGTCTTGCCCCCATCGGTGGCTACATATGCGGTACACAGTTCTGTGTTGACCGGTGCGCATACCGTCTTTCTGCCCCCGGTCTGGGTCAGGAGGTCGGTGCCAACTTGGGACTGATGCCTGCACTGTATCAGGGTTTCTTCCTCTCCCCTACTGTGGTTGCCGGGGCGGAAAAGGGTGCTATTTTTGCGGCTAACCTCTACGAGCCTTTGGGTTACCGCTGCGTCCCCGGAGCCAAAGAAATCCGACATGATATCATTCAAGCGGTTGAACTTGGCAGCGAAGCCGCAATGATTGCCTTCTGCAAGGGCATTCAGGCTGCTGCCCCGGTGGACTCCTACGCAGACCCCATCCCTGGCGATATGCCCGGATACGACAGTCAGGTCATCATGGCAGCCGGTGCCTTTGTGCAGGGATCTACGATGGAGCTGTCTGCTGACGGTCCAATCCGCGAGCCTTATGCTGTCTATTTCCAAGGTGGACTTACCTGGGCGCATGCCAAACTGGGCATTCTGATGAGTCTGCAAAAAATGGTGGACGCAGGGCTAATTCAATTATAAAAAAATCCCCCCGGAACGTATCCAATGTCATTAAGTTAAGAGAAACTGGACTTCACAGAGATGTGGAGTCCAGTTTTTTGTAACCATTTTCAAAAAAACACTTGACAAATGCAGAAAAATGTGCGGCCTTTTTGCTAACCATAGTTAGCAAAAAGGCCCTTG
>JAFULI010000092.1 GCA_017473455.1 Oscillospiraceae bacterium | reverse complement strand
TATCCCCTTCGGGGATGACTTTAAATAAATTCCCGGAGGAAATACCATAATTATTCATCAGCGGAGCGACTTCATTATTCATCATTCATTAAGAATTACAAGGAGGAAATATCCATGAAATATGTCTGCGAAGTCTGTGGCTGGGTCTACGACGAGGAAGAGCAGGGCAAGAAGTGGGAAGAAGTCGCTGATGACTTCGAATGCCCCCTCTGCGCAGTCGGTAAAGACCAGTTCAGCCCCGAGGAATAAGTAATCACAAAATCGAGTATGCCACACCCCATGGCATACTCGATTTATTTAATTCCCGAAAAGAGAGAATAAATACTTATATATTTTCTTTTGATATGCTATACTAACAGAGAATCTGGAATTCTGCCTTGCGTACAAAAAAACGGAGGAATGAACATGGATTTTTATGAGAGATTTAGAAAACAGTCGGAGAAAAATCAACAGGCACATATCCAGTCTCTGTCCAAAATTGGAGATCCCAACGAAATCATCTCTTACATTGCCGCAATGCCGGTCTTATGCGAGGAGGGCAGGGGTATTTTCAATGTGTCTTACGAAGTCCGAATCGACCACCGTTTTCTGGTAATTTGCCAGGGGAAATGCATCAGCATTTACCCTGCCGAAGCGATACAAAGCTTCTCGGTAAGTGCCAGTGATAGTTTACCGGATGCATGTGCTTATTATTTTTGCATCAATTACCGGATGCAATTCCATGTACCCTCGGACTGTGCATATTCTCTTTATTCCCAGCTTAAGGCGATGTGTCCCAATTTTTTCTCCCCGATCGCATACACCCAGCCGTTAAACTTAACCTGCGGTATTCTATCCATCAGCGAGGGGAATATTATCATCAAGAGTATGACTCTGTTTCGCAAGTGGAAAATAAAAGCTACCATTCCTGTGCGCGATATTAAGTGCTGCTATCAGACGTATTTTGACGATTCGGAAGTCCATTGGGATCAATTGGTTCTGCTTATGCACGATGGCACAAAATACGAGATTCAGGATATGCATATGACCACCATTTTGCCGCTTGCACAGCTCCTGAAATCTCAGAATCCCAATCTGGAATATTGCTTCCCGGGGGGGTCGGTTTTACACGGTTCTATAACAAAGAAGATTTACTAAAGGTTTTGCATATCCGGAAAAATCCCATAACAATAAAAGCGAGTATGCTGTAAGATGCAGCATACTCGTTTATTTATTATAGAACCTTATTATTTCAGTCTTCGCTCCAAAGTGGAAGCGCTGAGGGAGGTTAGGTATACCCGGTTCATGCCGTATTCGGCGGTCACTACGAAGGATTTTGGCAAATCGTCACAAGGGACGACCTGACCTTCCTGCTCCGCCGCGGTGAGAAATTCCCGGGTCTTTTTGGAGGTGGTGGTGTTATCGAGATCAAAAATGCCGATAATCGACCGCTCCCGGACTGCCATATCATTACCGATGGACAGATACATAACTCATTCCCCTTTAATGGCTTTCCACTGGGCAACCGCCATTTGGTCACAGCGGTTGTTTTTGGGGTTGTCGGCATGGCCTTTAACCCAATGGTAGTGAAGGGTATGCCGCCCAACCAGAGTGAGCAGCTCTTCCCACAAATCCGGGTTCAGTGCCGGCTTTTTGTCGGATTTGAGCCAGCCCCGCTTTTTCCAGCCCCATGCCCAGCCCTTTTCCAGCGCGTCAATGACATACTTGGAGTCGGAATACAGCTCCACGATACAAGGCTCTTTCAATCGGGACAGACCCTTAATGACTGCGGTCAGCTCCATCCGGTTATTGGTGGTGTTTGGCTCACCTCCGGACAGCTCCAGTTCATGGCCCTGATACTCCAGAATGGCACCCCAGCCACCGGGGCCGGGATTGCCGGAGCAAGCCCCATCGGTATAGAGGGTCACGGTTTTCAAGCCTGACTCTCCTCCTCAGGTGTATCCACAGCCTCAATCCGTTCCATGGACACCAAAGTATTGCCCTCTTCCACACGCATAACGATGACACCCTGAACATCCCGCTTATAGATATTGATATCGGAAGCCGGGACACGGATAATGACACCGCCGGACTCGATGAGCATCACATCGTCCTCCTCGCTGACCACTCGGCAGCCTGCCACGCAGCCGGTCTTGGAGGTGATGTTATAGTTCTTCAGACCCTTACCGCCACGGCTCTGGGGAGTCTTTTCACCCTCAGGGCCGGTACGGAGGTACTCGACCAGCTCGGTACGCTTACCGAAGCCACGCTCGGTGACGGTGAGCAGGGTCTTACCTTCCTCCGCCTTTTCCGCGCCAACCACATAGTCCTCACCGGTCAGCAGAATACCACGGACACCGGCAGCATCACGACCCATGCAGCGGACATCCTGCTCATTGAAGCAGATTGCCATACCCTCACGGGTAGCAAGGATAATATTATCGTTGCCGTTTGTACGGATCACGTTAATCAGATGGTCATTTTCATCCAAAGTGATTGCACGGATGCCGCCCTTACGGTTGGTCTTCAAAGCGATGAAGGGCAGGCGCTTCACCGTACCCTTACGGGTACACATGACCAGATACTCATCCTCATGGAATTCACGGGTAACCACCATAGCGGTGACGGTTTCGCCCGGCTCCAAAGGCAGCACATTGACCATGGCGGTGCCTCTTGCCGTCCGTCCTGCCTCGGGAATCTGATAACCCTTCCGATGGTGGACTCTGCCCCGGTCGGTGAAGAACAGAATATGGTCATGGGTGGAGGCAACGTTCAAGGTCTTGACGTAGTCCTCCTCCTTCAAATTCTGGGCATTCACACCTCTGCCGCCACGGCTCTGGGTGCGGTAGGTATCCACGGGCATCCGCTTGATATAGCCCTGATGGGAGATGGTGAAGCAACAGGTTTCCTCTTCAATCAGGTCTTCGATATCCAGTTCATCTTCGATATCCTGAATTTCCGTCTTTCTGCTGTCGCCAAACTTATCCCGAATGGCAATCAGTTCCTCACGAAGCACACCCTGCAGCTTTACAGGGTCTGCCAGCAGTTCCTGATAATAGGCAATCTTCTGCTGCAGTTCATCAAATTCGTTCTGCAGCTTTTCACGGTCAAGACCCTGCAGTGCCTTCAGACGCATATCCAGAATTGCCTGCGCCTGCACTTCATCCAGACCGAACCGCTCACACAGACGTTCCTTGGCATCATCGTAAGAAGTACGGATGATGCGGATAACCTCGTCGATATTATCCTGCGCAATGAGCAAGCCCTCCAACAGATGGGCACGCTCCTGAGCTTTCCGCAGATCATACTGCGTACGACGGCTCAGTACTTCCATCTGGAATGCCAGATACTCGTCCAAAATCTGCCGCAGGGAGAGAATTTTAGGCTGCTTCTGGTCATCCACCAGCGCCAGCATAATGATACCGAAGCTACTCTGCAGAGCAGTCTGCTTGAACAGATTGTTCAGCACCACCTGAGGATTGGCATCCTTCTTCAGCTCAATGACCATCCGCATACCCTTGCGGTCGGTTTCATCCCGAAGGTCGCTGATACCATCCAGACGCTTGTCCTTGACCTGCTCGGCAATGTTCTTGATAAGCTGACGCTTATTGATCTGATAGGGAAGCTCCGTAACAATAATCCGAACCCGATCCTTGCCGAACTCCTCAAACTCGGTACGGGCACGGACAACCACCTTGCCTCTGCCGGTGGCATAGGCGGCACGGATGCCGCTGCGGCCCATGATGATACCGCCGGTGGGGAAGTCAGGGCCGGAAACGTGCTCCATCAGATCCACCATAGAACATTCCGGATCATCAATCACCGCCACGCAGGCATTGATGACCTCGGTCAGATTGTGGGGCGGAATATTGGTTGCCATACCAACGGCAATACCGGAAGAGCCATTGACCAGCAGATTGGGGAAACGGCTGGGCAGCACTCTGGGCTCTTTTCGGGACTCGTCAAAGTTGGGATC
>JAFULI010000012.1 GCA_017473455.1 Oscillospiraceae bacterium | reverse complement strand
GAAGCCGCACAGCTAATGAATGATGAATAATGAATAATAGTGGTATTTCCTTCGGAAATATAATTTTGAATTCATCCACGAAGTGGATACCTCAATTATTCATCATTCAATATTCATTATTCATTTGTTGTGTAAACAACATATCGCACCACCTGTAGTGCCGCTGTATTGTGCTTGCAAAATTTAGGGAAACGTAGTACAATCATTTAAGGAAATACAAATTCAGGGAGGTTCCGTTATTATGGATAACAGTGCATACATTCTTCTGGAGCTGTTGATTAGTCTTATTCTTTCCTTCGTCTGGGGCTTTGCTACCGCCGCGGTCAGAGAGCGGAAGGGCTACGGCCGCAACTGGTTCTGGTTTGGTTTCTTCCTTGGCGTGGTTCCCTTTATCATTGCCTGCGCCATTCCGGAGCGGCATTACCCCGAAACAGAAGAGAACCCCTATCGCTACAAAATCGACAGCCCCGGCGAGCCGGAGCAGTCTTTGTTCGCGGATGACAGCTATGTACAGCAGACTGTTGCCGCCGGTGGCTGGCAGTGCAGCTGCGGCAGAGCCAATCCTGCGTATGTTTCCACCTGCACCTGCGGTCAGAATAAGCGGCAGAATGATAACTCCGAAACCGCTCAGGCTGCCAGAGTCGCGGCAAGAGCGGAGCAGCGCCGTGCCGCCGAGTCGGAACTGAGAAAGTACAAGGTCATGCTGGACTCCCAACTCATCTCCGTAGAGGAGTACAACGCCAAGGTACGGGAGCTTCGCAGATATCTGTAAATATAAAACCGCAGGGAGCGCCCTGCGGTTTTTTATCTGCAGTATCCAATTGGATACCTCAGGACGACTGTCAATCACCCGGTGGATTTCTTCCGTAATCCCATCAAATCCCGGATTTCCCAGATTACTTTGTCAGAGGTATTGTCCAGTCCGTCACACCGGAAATCTTCGTCCTCATAATCCCAGTAGGAAGCGGGCAGCTCCAGCAAAATCCGGTATATCTGCGGCTGGGTTGGATGGTCGGTCACGTTGTCGATGTAGGCAATGATGTTCATGAACTCGCCCCAACTGCTGAGGGTCTGTTCGCCGGTGTCCACCCCAATCACCTCAGGCAGAACATCCTGTTGAGTCACTACGAGAAAGGACAGGAGAATGTGATCTTCAAAATATGCTTCGTCATAGGCTGCCGCCACGGACGTAAAGCTCTCCTTACAGAGCGCATCTGTATACGTTAAATCATAAACATCCGAGGCAAGCGTTGCCTGGAGTCTTTCATAAGAAATGATGGCATAAGGATGGGGGAACTTTTGCGCGCCCCAGCCCCGGTCATCTACCGCAGGCGTGCAGGTCACCGTCCACTTGTACTGTGCAGAAGGAATCAATGTGCGGCTATCAAGAATCTGCCGGATGGTTTCCTCCCGGGAAAGGGGTGGTTCGGTAGTGGGCGGTTCGGTAGTGGGCGGTTCGGTAGTGGGCGGCTCTGTGGTTGTTGGCTGTGTAGTGTATGGCTCTGTCGTGATCGGCTTTATCGGCTCTGTCACATTTTCAGAAGATGTCACCGTAGAGGAATCGGACAGCACCGGCAGCTCCCGGTGACAGGCAGAAAGCAGAAACATACATATTACCAGTACCAAAGCAATTGTTTTGCACCTATTCATAGACAACCTCCTAACTTTTGTCCCTTTACAAATACTCATAAACACTTTAAGCCGTTAGTATTTCGTATTATTTCGCCTCCCATGTTTTCTTTTATTTTACTATATCACATTTAATTCCAAATAGCAATCCCCTGCGACTGAAAAAATGGCAAAAATCCCAGCCAGACACACAGCCATATTTTCACTTTTGGGGAACCGAAATCATGTTCCATTTTTCGGCGGTGGGGGCAAGCCTCACTCCCGGTTGGGTGCGGCGAAGTAAGGCGCTTTTGCAGCAGAGCCATCCTCCGGTTTCCCGGAGAAGGACAGTGAAAAATCTCCGGGACTTGACCATGGAAACACAGAAAATTGTGTTTACTTTTATATTTTAATGTGTTACTATGTATTCGGTGAAGATTGGGATTCCATCGGGATCCCCTACTATAATTACTACGGAGGTTACATACAAAATGGCAAGAAAAGTTCAGTTTGTGGAGACTGTTCTCCGGGACGCCAACCAGTCTCTGATCGCAACCCGTCTGCCCTTTGACAAGTTCGAGCCCATGCTCGAGACCATCGACAAGGCAGGCTTCTACGCCGCCGAATGCTGGGGCGGTGCTACGTTTGACGTTTGTCTGCGTTATCTGCACGAAGATCCCTGGGAGCGTCTGCGGAAAATCCGTGCCAAGCTGCCCAACACCAAGCTGCAGATGCTGCTGCGGGGTCAGAACGTTCTGGGTTACTCCCACTATCCCGATGATTTCGTTAAGCTCTTCGTGAAGAAGGCTGTGGAGAACGGCATGGACGTCATCCGTATCTTCGATGCTCTGAACGACGTGAACAACATGAAGGTCGCCATGGAAGCCACCGTCAATGCCGGTGCCATCGCTTCCGGTACCATCTCCTACACCACCTCTCCCGTCCATACCCACGCCAAGTACGTGCAGATGGTCAAGGAGTTGAAGGAAATGGGCGCCGCCACCATCTGCATTAAGGATATGGCCGGCATTATGGGCCCCCAGGAGGCTTACGATCTGGTCTGTGCCATTAAGGACGCTGTGGATCTGCCCATCGACCTGCACACCCACTCCACCACCGGTCTTGCTTTCATGACCTACCTGAAGGCCGTAGAAGCCGGCTGTGACATCATCGACACCGCCATTTCTCCCTTCTCCGGCGGCACCAGCCAGCCTGCCACCGAAACTCTGGCTTACGCTCTGCGTCAGCTCGGCTATCAGGTGGATCTGGATGACAACTGCCTCATCACCATGGCAGACTACTTCAAGGGCATCCGTGACGGCTTCATTGAGGACGGCACTCTGATCCCCAAGGCCCTTGCCACCGATACTCAGTGCCTGACCTATCAGGTTCCCGGCGGTATGCTGTCCAACCTGATGACTCAGCTCAGAAACAGAAACGCTCTGGACCGCTTTGAAGAGGTTCTGGCGGAGACTCCCAAGGTTCGTGCCGATATGGGTTATCCTCCTCTGGTCACTCCCACCAGCCAGATGGTTGGCGTGCAGGCTGTGAACAACGTGATCGACGGTCAGCGCTACAAGACCGTTTCCAAGGAAATCAAGGCTTACTGCCGGGGTGAGTACGGCCGTACTCCTGCTCCCATCGATCCTGCCATCCGTGCAGGCATTCTGGGTGACGAGCAGCCCCTGACCGGCCGCTATGCCGACTCTCTGGAGCCCATTGTTGAGCCTACCCGCAAGAAGCTGGAGGGCATCGCCCGCAGCGATGAGGATGTGCTGAGCTACATTGCCTTCCCCAACCTGGCAGAGAAGTTCTTCCAGGAGCGCAAGGAGAAGGAAGAAGACGAAGTCACCTACACCATCGTGGAGTGCTAAGGAGGCAGGACTATGAACATTCTTGCTGCCGTTTCCAAGGATATTCCCATTGCGGATGCCGGCATCGTCGCTCTGCTGGGCTACGGTGTGGTGTTTCTGGGTCTGATCCTTCTGATGGTCGTGGTCATTCTTCTGGGCAAGGCTTTCGTTGCCGCTGAGAAGCGGAAGAAGGAAGCCCCCATTGAGACCCCTGCCGCTGCTCCCGTTGCAGAGCCTGATGCGCCCGTGGCGCCCGGCTCTGCCGGCGGTGTGAAGCTCTATGACGTAGAGCCCAAGACCGCTGCCATGCTTATGGCTATTGTTGCCGACAAGATGGGCAAGCCCCTGAATGAGCTTCGCTTTATCTCCATTCGGGAGGTCAAGTAAGCAATGAAATATCAAATCAATCTCAACGGCCGTGTCTACGAGGTTGAGGTGGAAGCTACCACCGCCATGCTCCTTTCCGAGTATGAAGCCGTAGCCCCGGCTCCCGTTGCCGCTGCAGCCCCTGCTGAAGCAGCAGCCGCTGTCCCTGCCGCCGCCCCTGCCGCCCCTGCGGTAACCGGTGCCGGTGAGGCAGTCAACGCTCCCATGCCCGGCAATATCCTGAAGGTCAACGTTAACGTTGGCGACAAGGTCAAGGCCGGTACTGTGCTGGTGGTGCTGGAGGCAATGAAAATGGAAAACGAGATTATGGCACCCAAGGACGGTGCTGTGACTCAGGTTCTGGTGAGCAAAGGCTCTACCGTAGATACCGGCGCTCCCTTGGTCGTCATCGGCTAAGGAGGCTGCCATGGAGATTTTATATCAAAACCTGCTTAATATCGAATTTCAGCACGTAATCATGTGGATCATCGGCGGCTTGCTCATCTACTTTGCCATTGCCAAGGAGATGGAGCCCACCCTCCTGCTGCCCATGGGCTTCGGTGCCATTCTGGTGAACCTGCCCATTGCCGAGGCAGGCTCCGGTGTGCAGGCGGTCATCGATTTTCTGTTCAAAATCGGTATCGACAGCCATGAGCTGTTCCCCCTGCTGCTGTTTGTGGGCATCGGTGCCATGATCGACTTTGAACCTCTGCTGACCAATCCCAAGCTGATGCTATTCGGCGCCGCGGCACAGTTCGGTATCTTCTTTACGCTGTTCCTTGCCACGCTGCTGGGCTTCGATCTGAAGGATGCCGCTTCCATCGCCATCATCGGCGCAGCGGACGGCCCTACCTCCATCTTCGTTGCCGGTCAGCTTCAGTCCAATTACATCGGTGCCATCATGGTGGCGGCATATTCCTACATGGCTTTGGTGCCGCTGGTACAGCCTCCCATTATCAAGCTGTGCACCACCAAAAAAGAGCGGCTGATTCGCATGGAGTACAAGGGCAAGAAGGTCTCCAAGACCACCAAAATCCTGTTCCCCATCGTGGTAACGGTGCTTGTGGCATTTGTTGCACCGGATGCAGTAGCGCTCATCGGATTCTTGATGTTCGGTAACCTGATCCGGGAATGCGGCGTGCTGAACTCTCTGTCGGATACCGCCCAGAACGTGCTGGCAAACCTGATTACCATCTTCCTTGGTATTACCATTGCCTCCCGTATGAAGGCAGAGGACTTCCTGCAGGTGGAAACTCTGCTGATTATGGGTCTGGGTCTGGTCGCCTTCATCGTGGATACCTTCGGCGGCATCATGCTGGCTAAGCTGATGAACCTGTTCTGCAAGGAAAAGATTAACCCCATGATCGGCGCGGCAGGCATTTCTGCCTTCCCCATGTCCGCCCGTGTGGTACATAAGCTGGGTCTTCAGGAGGACAGCTCCAATTTCCTGCTGATGCACTCCATCGGTGTCAATGTTTCCGGTCAGATTGCCTCGGTAATCGCCGGCGGACTGATTCTCGCCCTGGTCAAGGGTATGCTGGGAATGTAAGGAGGAAGCCATGCACGAATTTATTATGGGTATTGGCTATGCCATACTGAACTATTTCCGCACCTTCCCCGTTGAGAACCTGACCGATGCCCTGTCCATTGTGGGCGTGGGTATGCTGGGTATCTTTATCGTCACCGGCGTGATTATTCTCGTGGTGACACTGTTAAACAAATTGTTTTCGAAATGAGGCATCGCTTCGTTTCTGACAAGGAGGTCAAAAGATAATGAAATACAAAGTGACCCTGAACGGCCGAACCTACGAGGTTGAGGTCGAAAACGGCAAGGCGATGCTCCTTTCCGAGTATGAGGCAGTTGCTCCCGCTCCCGTTGCCGCTGCTCCTGCTGTTGCCGCGCCTGCCGCCGCTCCCGCCGCCCCTGCCGTGCCCGCGGTGACCGGTGCCGGTGAGGCAGTCAATGCTCCCATGCCCGGCAATATTCTGAAGGTCAACGTCAACGTTGGCGACAAGGTCAAAGCCGGTACTGTGCTGGTAGTGCTTGAGGCAATGAAGATGGAGAACGAAATCATGGCTCCCAAGGATGGCACCGTGACTCAGGTTCTGGTGAGCAAAGGCTCTACCGTGGACACCGGCGCTCCTCTGGTGGTTGTCGGTTAAGGAGGTACGCCAATGATTAATGTTGGTGAAATCCTTCTGGACTTGTGGAACAATTCCGGCTTTGCCAAAATGTCCGCCGGTTTTCTTAGCGAAGGCGGCTGGCAGAACCTTGCGATGATTATCATTGCCTGCGGCCTGCTGTACCTTGCCATCGTCAAGAAATTCGAACCGCTGCTGCTTTGCGGCATTGCCTTTGGCTGTCTGCTGACCAATCTCCCCGGTGCAGGTCTGTACCATCAGGAACTGTGGGATAACTTCATGAACAGCGAAAGCGAGTTCTACCACTCCTACGGTGAGATTATGAAGCACGGCGGTCTGCTGGACATCTTCTATATCGGTGTCAAGACCAGTCTGTATCCCTGTTTGATTTTCATGGGTGTTGGCGCTATGACCGATTTTGGCCCTCTGCTGTCCAACCCCAAGAGCCTGCTGCTGGGCGCTGCCGCACAGTTTGGCGTGTTTGCCGCCTTCTTCGGTGCGGTCTGCATGGGCTTTGACGGCATGGAAGCTGCCTCCATCGGTATCATCGGTGGTGCTGACGGCCCTACCGCCATTTTCCTGACTTCTCAGTTGGCTCCCCATCTTCTGGGTGCCATCGCTGTGGCGGCTTATTCCTACATGGCGCTGATTCCTCTGATTCAGCCCCCCTTCATGCGTCTGCTGACCACTCCCAAGGAGCGGCAGATCAAAATGGTGCAGACCCGTACCGTGTCCAAGTCCGAGAAGATTATCTTCCCCATCGTGGTCACCCTGTTTGTGGCTCTGCTCCTGCCGGACACCGCACCTCTGATTGGCTGCCTGATGCTGGGTAACCTCTTCAAGGAAACCGGTGTTACCGACCGTCTCAGCGATACTGTGCAGAATGCTCTGATGAACATCATCACCATCCTGCTGTCCACCGCTGTTGGTGCTACCATGGTCGGTTCCAACTTCCTGACCATCCAGACCCTGAGCATTGTGGTACTGGGTGTGTTCGCTTTCATTCTGTCCACCGTTGGCGGTCTGCTGGGCGGCAAGGTTATGTGCCTGCTGACCGGTGGTAAGGTCAATCCTCTGATTGGCTCTGCCGGTGTTTCCGCCGTCCCCATGGCAGCCCGTGTTGCCAATGTGGAAGGTCAGAAGTCCAATCCCTCCAACTTCCTGCTGATGCATGCCATGGGCCCCAATGTGGCTGGTGTCATTGGCTCTGCCATTGCCGCAGGCTTCCTGCTGAGAGTCTTCGGCGGCTAATCAACATAAGCCAACCTCCTCCGTATTTTCGGAGGAGGTTGTTTTTTTGCGCCATCATTCAGCATGGATAATTGTTGTTTACGCTCCCAAGCCCCAAGGATGTCATCCTGAGCGAAACGAAGTGGAGCCGAAGGATCTCTGCGGTAGGGGACGGCGGCTGTGTGGTATATTTCAGGTAGTTCTGTCTGTTGATTATTTTCCTGCCGGAGGCGTCACTTTCTTGTTTCGGCAAGAAAGTAACCAAAGAAGCCGACTTAGGGGAGGCGCTGAGGTTGTACCTTTCCGGCTTGGTCGGTTTCTTTTCCCTTCTGCCCCGGTACAAAACCGCCCTCCCCTAAGTACCCCTCCCGGCACGCTGCGCGTTGTCGCTACCGGGTGGTAATCGGTATTCATATGATTCAGATTATGCCATAGTATGCCGGTGCAGCGAATTCTTTACGCCAATAAATTGTTGTTTGAAAGTCTACCTCCGCACCGAAAACGCATGTCATCCTGAGCGTGATGCAGAGCGCAGCGAATCTTCTAATAAACGATTGCCAGTGGCAATCGCACCTTTCATAATGCGTAAGCGAGTCGAAGGATCTAATCGTCCGGTTTTCGCATCTTTTCCAATAGTTTTCCAACATTTACGTTCGAGATCCTTCGACTCCGCTCCGCTTCGCTCAGGATGACAAGTCCGGGGTTTCTGCATTTCAAACAACAATTTATCCCGCAAAAATATCTTGTATCTTGTATCGTGTATCTTGTATCTCGTATCTTGTATCTCGTATCTTGTATCTCGTATCTGGTATCTCGTATCTTGTATCTCGTATCTTGTATCTCATATCTTATATCTCGTTTCCCGCATCTTGTATCTGATATCTCAAACAACGCCACCCGGGGATGGGT
>JAFULI010000011.1 GCA_017473455.1 Oscillospiraceae bacterium | reverse complement strand
ATCAGAAAAATGTGTCGTTATCGCCTGCGGCGATGTGATTTTCTTTAAGAAAATCACGATGCCCTCTCCGCCCCCTTCGGGGGCACCTCTCCCATAGGGAGAGGCAAGTGACATATGCGTAATTGAACTTCAAACAACAACTTATCTTTCTTCCCTCCTCACGCAAAAAGCCCCACCAGCCGCAGTTTACGGGTGGTGGGGTTTGTATACGGTTTATTTCAAACCAAGCTCTTCCATGCCTACCAGCTTGATATCGGTACCGGCGATGGCGGCGGTGAAGGCTGCCTCGTCGGTGATTCTCAGCACCATGTACGCGTGTCCGTCCTTATGGGTGAACAGAGAGTACATATACTCCACTGCCACATCACCCTCAGCCAGCACGGTCAGCAGCTCGGACAGCCCGGCAGGACGGTCGGGAACTTCCACCGCCCACACAGGAGTCATGGAAAGGATGTCTCCATGCTCCAGCAGGATGGCGCTTGCCTTATGGGAATCGTCCACGATCATACGGGCAAGACCGTAATCCGCAGTCTCGGCAATGGAGATGGCACGCAGGTTCACATTGTTTTCCGCCAGCAGACGGGTAATTTCCGCAAGCTGACCGGTACGGTTTTCCAGAAATACAGAGATCTGATGAATGGTCATTTGATTACCTCCTTAGATCTTACGCTTATCGATAACACGGACAGCCTTGCCTTCGCTTCGGGCAATGGTCTTGGGTGCTACCAGCTTGACCTTTGCCATGATGCCCAGCATTGCCTTCAGAGCGGCTACCAGTTCCTTTTCCATCCGGGCAATCTGACCCAGAGAGTCGGAGAACATCTCAGGTGTCATTTCCACCATGACTTCCAGAGTGTCGGAGTTATTCACCCGGTCAACCACAATCTGATAGTTGGCAGGATAGCCCTTCTGGAGCAGGACGGTTTCAATCTGAGAGGGGAAGACATTGACACCGCGGATAATCAGCATATCATCGCTTCTGCCCATAGGCTTGGACATCTTCACATGGGTACGTCCGCAGGAGCACTTTTTACGGGTCAGGACACAGATATCACGGGTACGGTAACGCAGCAGAGGGAAGGCTTCCTTGGTGATGGCGGTGAACACCAGTTCACCCTTGCTGCCCTCAGGCAGGACTTCACCGGTTTCAGGATTGATAATCTCGGCAATGAAATGGTCCTCGTTGATGTGCATACCGGTCTGCTCGGAGCATTCAAATGCCACACCCGGACCGGAGGTCTCCGTCAAGCCATAGATATCGTATGCCTTGATGCCCAGCTTATCCTCGATATCCCGGCGCATATCCTCACTCCAGGCTTCCGCACCGAAGATGCCGGCTTTCAGCTTAATCTGATCCCGCAGTCCCCGTTCATAGATGGACTCGGCAAGATAAGCGGCATAGGAGGGGGTGCAGCACAGAATGGTAGAACCCAGATCCGTCATGAACTGGAGCTGACGGTCGGTATTGCCGGAGGACATCGGCAGGGTCAGGCAGCCGACCTTATGAGAGCCGCCGTGGAGACCGGCACCGCCGGTGAACAGGCCGTAGCCATAGGCAACGTGACACACGTCCTCCTTCGTACCGCCTGCCGCCACAATGGCACGGGCACAGCAATCCTCCCACAGATCCACATCGTGCTGGGTATAGAATGCCACCACACGCTTGCCGGTAGTACCGGAGGTGGAATGAATGCGGACACATTCGGAAAGGGGCATACCCAGAAGGCCGTAGGGATATGCCTCCCGGAGGTCATCCTTACTCAGGAAGGGCAGCTTGTACAGGTCATCAATGCTCTGAATGTCATCAGGGGTGACTCCCTTCTCCTCCATCTTCTTGCGGTAGTAGGGAACATTGTCCCAGACGTGGCGCACCTGCTTGAGCAGGCGCTCATTCTGGAGAGCACGAATGTCCTCATAGGGCATGGTTTCGATTTCAGGCTGGTAATAGTTTGGCATGGTTGACATCTTCCTTTCGTTTCAGGCTTCCGCGCCCAGTGTAAAGGCTTTTTTATTCAGCTCCAGGAACTTTGCCGGAACGCTCTGCTCAATGGCTTGCATCCACTCTTCCCGGGTGAAGTCGAAGTTTTTGGACAGGTGACCCATCAGGACGATATTCACCGCCTTGGCAGAGCCTGCCTGCTCCGCAAGGCTCAATGCGTCAAAGGCATCCACGTCGATACCGGCAGCGCTCATCTTCTCCACCAGCGCCTCAGGGTACTGTGCCGCGCCGATGATGACGGGCATGGGGTTGATTTGCTGGATGTTGGTGATGATCTTTCCGCCGGGCTTCAGGTATTCCGTCCAACGGGCAGCTTCCAGAAGTTCAAAGGAAACAATGTAATCCGCCTCACCCTTATCGATGACGGGAGAATAGACCTTATCGCCGAAGCGGACGTAAGTAACCACGCTGCCGCCACGCTGGCTCATGCCGTGAACCTCGGAGACCTTGATATCATAGCCCCGGGTCAGCAGCAGCCGTCCCAGCAGCTTGGATGCCAGCAGACTTCCCTGCCCACCGACACCGACAATCATAATATTCTTGGTTTTCATCTTCAGACCTCCTTCAGTGCGCCCAGCTTACAAAGCTGCTCACAAACACCGCAGCCCACACACTGGGTGGCATCTACCTTCGCCTTGCCGCCGACAATGCTGATGGCAGGACAGCCAATCTTCATGCAGGCCTTACAGCCAACACACTTGCTTTCGTCCACCGCAAGGGGTGCTTTATGCTTGACGTATTTCAGCAGAGCGCAGGGACGGCGGGAGATAATCACAGAAGGCTCCTGCGCTGCCAGTTCTTCCTGAATGGCTTCATCACACTGGGCAAGGTTGTAGGGGTCTACCACCCGGACACGCTTGATGCCCACCGCACGGCAGAGGGTCTCCAAATCAATCTTGGCGCAGGGGTCACCCTTAAGGTTGAAACCCGTGGTGGGATTCTGCTGGTGACCGGTCATGCCGGTGATGGAGTTATCCACGATAATCACCGTGGCATTGGATTCGTTATATGCCATGTTCACAAGTCCGGTGATACCGGAGTGCATGAAGGTAGAGTCGCCGATCACCGCCACGGTCTTATTGTCCGCTTTTCCCTGCTGGCTCTTGGAGAAGCCGTGGATTCCGGAAACGGAAGCGCCCATGCAGATGACCGTATCCACCGCACCCAGAGGGGCTACGGCACCCAGCGTATAGCAGCCGATGTCGCCCAGCACGGTCAGCTTATTCTTCTTCAGAGTGTAGAACAGACCTCTGTGGGGGCAGCCGGCACACATAACGGGAGGTCTGGGAGGAATGGCTTCGCTCAGGGCAATACCGGCATCATGGGTAACGCCCATGGCATCGGCAACTCTGTTCTGGCTCAGCTCATCGATGCAGGAGAAGGTGTCCTTACCCTTGCAGGCAATGCCCAGATGCTCACAATGTGCCTGAATGAAGCTGTCCAGCTCCTCCACCACCACAACCGTATCCACGGAGGCGGCAAAGTCACGGAGCTTCTTTTCCGGCATAGGCCAAATCATGCCCAGCTTCAGCACGGGGTAGGTATCGCCGTAAACTTCCTTGATGTACTGGTAGGAGGTCGAAGAAGTGATGAAGCCCATGGTATGGTCGCTTCCTTCCTCCAGCCGGTTCAGTTCGGTGGTTTCGGCAAACTCCACCAGCGCCCGGGTTCTGGCTTCCACCACCGGGTGGCGGCGCTTGGCATTGCCGGGCATCATGACGTACTTGGGGATATCCTTAACGTATTCCTTCAGGGCTTCGGTACGCACACCGGTTTCCACCACGCTCTGGGAGTGAGACACACGGGTACACATTTTCAGAAGCACCGGCGTATCGAACTGCTCGGACAGTTCATATGCCGCCTTTGCCATGGCAAGGGCTTCGGCAGAATCGGAAGGCTCCAGCATGGGGATCTTGGCGGAACGGGCATAGTGACGGGAGTCCTGCTCATTCTGAGAGGAGTGCATACCCGCATCGTCCGCCACACCGATGACCATACCGGCATTGACACCGGTGTAGGCAATGGTGAACAGCGGGTCAGCCGCCACGTTCAAACCCACGTGCTTCATGCCGCAGAAGCTCCGTCTGCCTGCCAGAGAAGCGCCGAAGGCGGACTCCATGGCAACCTTCTCGTTGGGTGCCCACTCGGCATAAACCTCGGGGTACTTGGCGATGGCTTCCGTAATCTCCGTACTGGGAGTGCCGGGATAGCTGGATACAAAGGCACAGCCTGCCTCATAAAGGCCTCTGGCAACCGCTTCGTTGCCGAGCATCAGTTGTTTCATTTATACTTCCTCCTTGGATACAGGGTCACCGATGGCATCCCGGGCGGACACCACGACTTTTTTATCGTAGCAGGAGAAGATCTCCTCCACGTATTCTTTCTTGGGGGGCTTGCTGAACAGACTCACCACCGGCACAATCACCAGACTTGCCAGCATACAGAACACGCCGGCATTGATGGGGGACTGCAAAATGGCGGGGAACCAGCTCTTAACAAAGATATTCGCAATCATCACCACGCAGGAGAAAGCGAAGCAAACCCAGACAGACAGCTTACTGGTACGCTTCCAGTACAGACCGTACAGGAAGGGGCCAAGGAATGCCCCTGCCAGCGCACCCCAGCTTACGCCCATAAGCTGAGCGATAAAGGTCACATTGGACTTATACTGCAAAATGGCAATCACCACAGAAATGGCGATGAACACCGCAATGAGAACACGCATGATGAAAAGCTGCTTCTTCTCGGAAAGGTTCTTGACCACCGTACCCTTGATGAAATCCAGAGTCAGGGTGGAGCTGGAAGCCAGCACCAGAGAAGACAGCGTGGACATGGATGCCGACAGCACCAGCACCACCACCACCGCAATCAGCACTGCAGGCAGGTCGGAGAGCATGGTGGGGATAATGGCATCGAAGCCATCCTTGGCAATGTCCACCTTATCGGAGAACAGCCGTCCGAAGCCGCCGAGGAAGTAGCAGCCGCCTGCCACCACCAGAGCGAAAATGGTGGAAATAATCATGCCCTTGTTGATTGCCTTCTCGTCCTTGATGGCATAGAACTTCTGCACCATCTGAGGCAGACCCCAAGTGCCAAGGCTGGTCAACAGCACCACACCCAGCAGGTTCAGAGGGTCGGGTCCAAGGAAAGAATTGAACACGCCGGGAGTTTGGGAAACTGCAGGATCGTTCACCTGACCCAGACCGTTCAGGGCTTCCATCAGTCCGCCCTGATTTTTCAGCACCGCCACGATGACCGCCACGATACCCACCAGCATGATGATACCCTGAATAAAATCATTGATTGCCGTTGCCATATAGCCGCCGGCAATGACGTATACCGCCGTCAGCACTGCCATGGCGATGACACAAACAGAGTAGTCGATGTTAAAAGCCATACCGAACAGACGGCTCAGACCGTTGTACAGTGAGGCAGTATAGGGAATCAGGAAAACGAAAATTACCACGGAGGCTGCCAGCTTCAGCGCCTTGCTGTCAAACCGACCCTCAAAAAACTGGGGCATGGTGGCGCTGTTCAGGTGCTGGGACATAACTCTTGTCCGTCTGCCCAGAACCGCCCACGCCAGAAGCGAGCCGATCAGGGCATTGCCGATGCCTGCCCATGTAGAGGCGATGCCGAATTTCCAGCCAAACTGACCGGCATAGCCCACAAACACCACAGCGGAGAAATAGGAAGTGCCGTAAGCGAAAGCTGTCAGCCACGGGCCTACACTTCTGCCGCCGAGAACAAAGCCGTTGACATCCGTGGAATGCTTCCGGCAGTAAAAACCAACACCAATCATGATGCCGAAGAATACCACCAGCATCCCGATTTTGATTGCCATATCCATAATTGTTATGTACCTTCTTTACCTTCAAAATTAACCGGTGATCTGAACTTCCACCAGACGACCGTGACAGTATTTTTCCCGAAGTGCCGGCTTTTCGATTTTGCCGGTGGGGTTACGGGGAACTTTGTCGAAGAAAATCTTCCGGGGCCGCTTGTACCGGGGCATGGCGGTGCAGAATTCGTTGATTTCCGCCTCGGTGCAGGTCTCCCCTTCCTTGATTTCGATGATTGCCACCGCAATCTCGCCCAGACGGGCATCCGGCAGACCGATGACTGCCACGTCCTTAATCTTGGGATAGGCACGGAGGAAGTCCTCAATCTGCACAGGGTACAGATTTTCGCCGCCGGAGATGACCACGTCCTTCTTACGGTCAACCAGATAGATAAAGCCGTCGGGGTCTTCCTTTGCCATATCGCCGGTATAGAGCCAGCCGTCTTTGAGAACCTCGGCGGTGGCTTCCTCGTTCTTATAGTAGCAGGTCATAACGCCGTCGCCCTTGACAATCAGCTCGCCTACCTCACCGGGGGTGACATCCACACCGTGGTCATCCACAATCCGTGCCTGCCAGCCGTAGCCGGGCTTACCGATGGCACCGACCTTGTGGATATTCTCCACACCCAGATGGACACAGCCGGGGCCGATGGACTCGGACAGACCATAGTTGGTATCGTACTGATGGTGGGGGAATACCTTCATCCAGCGGTGAATCAGACTGGGCGGCACGGGCTGAGCGCCAACGTGCATCAACCGCCACTGCTCCAGACGGTAGCGGCTCAAATCCACTCTGCCGGAATCAATAGCATCCAGCAAATCCTGCGCCCAGGGCACCAGCAGCCAGACGATGGTACAGCGCTCTTCCGTCACCGCACGGAGAATCCACTCCGGCTTGATCCCCCGAAGGAGCACCGCTTTGGAGCCGGAAAGCAGACTTCCGAACCAGTGCATCTTCGCACCGGTGTGGTACAGAGGCGGAATGCAAAGGAACACATCCTCCCGGCTTTGGGAGTGGTGGTTCTGCTCCGTCAGGCAGGCATGAACCAGACTGCGGTGCTTATGCAGAATTGCCTTGGGGAAACCGGTAGTACCGGAGGAGAAGTAGATTGCGGCATCGTCATCCTCCTGCAAAGCAACGGGAGGCGCACTGGAGGAGCAGAAGCCCATCAAAGACAGACAGTCCTCGGCATAGGCAGGGCCGTCAGAGCCGACGTAGAACAGAGGGCTGACCTGCATAATCTGAGTCTCAATGGCATCGATTCGGCTGATGAACTCCGGGCCGAAGACCAGCACCTTCACATCTGCCAGTTCCAGACAATACTTGATTTCATCGCTGCTGTAGCGGTAGTTCATAGGCACGGCAATACAGCCTGCCTTCAGAATGCCAAAATAGATGGGCAGCCATTCCAGACAGTTCATCAGCAGAACTGCCACCTTGGTACCCCGTTTCAGTCCCCGGCTCAGAAGCAGATTGGCAAACCGGTTGGCACGGCGGTCAAAGTCCCGCCAACTCAGTTCCCGGCGGTAAGGGGCATCCTGAGAGGCACTTTCAATCAAATTGAAGTCCCACCATGTGACCGCCTTATCCCGCTCTTCGGAGGGGTTAATCTCCACGAGGGCGCTTTCCTGCCCGTAAAGCCGGGCATTGCGTTCCAGAAAATCCGTGATTATCATAGCTTTCCACCTTTTGTGAATTTTTTCTCCCGTACAGTTTACCATTAAACCAGACACAAGTCAACCAGATTTCCGCTTTTTGCGGACATAAGTCCGTGGTAGTCATACACCCGCAGGGGGGTGTAACGGATGAATTGTTGTTTCAGGCTGTTGCATTGGTGGCAGTTTGTGGTATAATGACAAAAGAACAGGAGATGAACAGTATGCTGATTGATTTTCACACCCATGCCTTCCCCGACAAAATCGCCCAAAGAGCAGTGAGCAAGCTGTCCTACGATTCCGGCGGACTGGAACCTCAGACCCAAGGGACAATCACCTCATTGAAGCAGGAAATGGACCGGGACGGCGTGGATATGGCGGTGGTGCTATCCATTGCCACCAACCCCACACAGCAGAAAAATGTGAATCATTTTGCCATGGAAGTCAACCGGGATGACCGTCTTTTTGCCTTTGGTTCTGTCCATCCCGATGCACCGGATGCTTTGGAGGAACTGGAACGCATCCATGCCGCAGGGCTGAAGGGCATTAAGCTCCATCCGGAATATCAGGGCTTTTATGCCGACGATGAAAAAATGAAGCCCATTTACCGTAAAATTTCGGAACTGGGTCTGATTACGCTGTTTCATGCCGGGGATGATTACGGCTTCCTTCCCCCCTATCACGGAATGCCGGAGCACCTTCTGGGAGCTTTACGCTGGCTGGACACACCGGTGGTGGCGGCTCACTGGGGCGGTCTCGGACAGCCGCAGAAGGTGCTGGAAACCCTCTGCGGACGGGACATCTGGTTTGACCTTTCCTTCGGCTACAGCACCCTCCCTAAAGAATATGCCCAGCGGATCGTGGACAGGCACACCCCCGACCGGCTGCTGTTTGCCTCGGATATGCCCTGGCACCGCCCCGAATGGGAACTGCGGCTGCTGAATACACTGGACATCAGCGACTCCGACCGTCAGAAGATTTACTGCCGCAACGCACAATCCCTTCTGGGACTGTAATCAGGAGGTTTTATGAAACTCATTCATTTATCCGACCTGCATCTGGGAAAACGGGTAAACGATTTTTCCATGGTGGAGGATCAGAAATTTATTCTGGGGCAAATTCTGGCTGTGATTGAAAAGGAACAGCCGGATGCCGTGGTCATTGCCGGAGATGTGTATGACAAAAGTGTTCCCTCCGCGGAAGCGGTGGAACTGCTGGACTGGTTTCTTTGCGGTCTGTCCCAAACCGGAGTACAGACTTTCATCAGCTCCGGCAATCACGATTCTCCCGAGCGGCTCAGCTTCGGTGGACGGCTGATGACCCATGCCGGTATCCATCTGAGTCCGGTGTATGACGGCAGTATCTCCCCCATCTCTCTCCATGACGAATTCGGAGCAGTGAATTTCTACCTGCTTCCCTTTCTCAAGCCGGTGCAGGTGCGTCGTTTCTTCCCGGAGGAAACCGTGGAAAGCTACACCGACGGCTGTCGGGTGGCAATCCGGCATATGAACCTTGACACGGCTCAACGCAACGTCCTGCTTGCCCACCAGTTTGTCACCGGAGCGCAGCGGTGCGAGTCCGAAGACATCAGCGTCGGCGGCAGCGACAATGTAGATGCTTCCGTCTTTGGGGATTTCGACTACGTGGCGTTAGGGCATATCCACAGTCCCCAGAACATCACCGGGCATATTCGCTACTGCGGCACACCCCTGAAATATTCTTTCTCCGAGGCAAACCATCAAAAGAGCATTACGGTGGTGGAGCTGGGAGAAAAGGGAGAAATTTCTGTCCGCACCATTCCCCTGACCCCTCTGCACGATCTTCGTCAGATCAAAGGAACGTATTTGGAACTGACCGACCGACAGAATTATCAGGGAACCGCCACCGACGATTATCTGCACATTATCCTCACCGATGAGGAGGATGTGCCGGAGGCTATGGGCAGACTTCGGGTGATTTACCCCAACCTGATGAAGCTGACCTACGACAACACCCGTACCCGAAGCAATGCGGTCCTGGAAGCTGCCGAAGACATTCAGCACCGCTCCCCTCTGGAGCTGTTTTCCATGCTGTATGAGCTGCAGAACAATCAGCCCATGACCGACACCCAGCGGCAATACGTCCAAAACCTCATTGAACGCATTCAGGAGGAGCAGCTATGAGACCGTTACATCTGACCGTATGCGCCTTCGGGCCTTATGCGGAGGTTCAGGCGCTGGATTTCAGCCGGCTTGGCACCAGCGGTCTTTATCTGATTACCGGCGATACCGGCGCCGGCAAAACCACGCTGTTTGATGCCATCACCTATGCCCTCTACGGCACAGCCAGCGGCGCCCATCGGGAGGCTGGAATGCTCCGCTCCCAGTATGCCGCCCCGGAAACTCCCACCTATGTAGAGCTGACCTTTACTTATCGGGACAAGGAATACACCGTCCGCCGCAGTCCGGAATATCTGCGTCCCAAAAAATCCGGTACGGGCTTTACCACCCAGTCTGCCGCCGCGCAGCTTCAGCTTCCCGACGGAAAAATTCTGGACAAGCCCAAGGAAGTGGATGCTGCCATCCGCTCCCTCATCGGGGTGGATGCGGAGCAATTCTCTCAGGTGGCAATGATTGCTCAGGGAGATTTTCTGAAGCTGCTCATGGCAGGCACAAGGGAGCGGCAGGGTATTTTCCGAAGTATTTTTAATACCGGGTTGTATGTGACCCTGCAGAACCGTCTGAGTGAGGATTACAAGGAAGTCTGGAAGCAGTGGAACGATGCTCTGAAAAGCATCCGTCAGTATATTGACGGCATAGTATGCGACCCTACGTCGGAATATGCCCCTCTGGTTTACAAAGCACAGCATGGAGAACTGCCCACTGGGGAAGTGGTGGAGCTGCTGGATACTCTTTTGCAGGAGGACGAGTCTTCCCTCGATGCTTTGAATGAGGAACTCAAGGCGCTGGAAGCCGCATTGGAGTCCGCTGTGGCGCTGCTGACCAAAGCCCAAGCCCGTGAGCGGACAGAAAAAGCCCTTGCCGTTGCTCTGGTACAGCAGCAGGAAAAGGCAGCGCTTCTGGAAGTTCTGAGAGCCAAACGGGATGCCGAGGCTGCCAACGCGCCCCAACGGGATGCCCTGCTGTCACGCATCACCCTGCTGTCCTCTTCCCTTGGGGAATATGACCGTCTGGAAGAACTCAGAGCCAAAGCTGCCAAGGCAGAAAAGGAACTGGAACGTTCCCGACTGGCAGGGGCAAAGGCGCAGGAAACCCACACCCAACTCACCATGGAATTGGAGCAGCTTCGTCGGGAGCGGCAGGAAAAGGCATCGGCGGATGCCGAAATCCAAAACATTACCACCCGACGGCAGCAGGTTCTGGAACAAAAAGAAAAAATGCGGCTGCTTCTGCGGCAGGTTCGTGAGCTGAAGCAGCAGGAAGAGATTTTGGCAGAGGTTCAGGGAGTATACCTGCAGGCAGCAAATCGGGCAGAAGCCCTGAACCGTCAGTATGAGCAGGCAAACCGGGCATTTCTGGATGCTCAGGCAGGCATTATGGCGCAGTCCCTGCAGGAGGGGCTTCCCTGCCCCGTATGCGGCTCTGCCTCCCACCCTGCTCCGGCAAAGCTATCCGCCGCCGCGCCGACTCAAGCGCAGGTAAAACAGCACAAGCTGAACGCAGACCGGGCAGCGGAGGATGCGGCAGAATGCTCCCGTCATGCCAATGAGCAGAAAGGAAAGGTTTCCTCTGCGGCTCAGGCTTTGACGGCAGAAATCGAGGCACTCTTCGGGGCGGTTTCCCCGGAAGCCGCCGCCGACCTTGCCACCGCCGCCCGTGACAGTCTGACAAAGGAAGCCGAGGCCCTTGCCCAACGGCTGACAGAGCTGGAAAAAGCCAAACAGCGGGCTTTGGAACTGGATGCTCTGATTCCCGAAAAGGAAGCCGCTCTGGCTGCCGCCGCTGCTTCGGTCAGCAAATGTCTGGAAACCACCACCGCTCTGACTACCACGGTGCAGGAGCTGACCGCTCAGGCACAGACTCTGGCGCAAAAGCTGGAATTTGAAAGCCGTGATGCCGCCATGGAACAAGTGATGCTGGCAAAGCAAGCCCACGCAAAAGCCGTGGCAGCACTGGATAAATGCAACGAGGATTTCGCCCGCTGCGATCGGGAACTGAGTACGCTGAAGGGTACCATTGAACAGCTTACCGCCGGTCTTGCTCAGGAGGAAATTCCGGAGCTTCCCCTGCTGGACACCCAAAAGCAGTCGCTGACAGAGGAAAAGCAGGTGCTTCTGGAGCGGCTCTCCAAGCTCAGCACCCGACTTACGGTGAACAGGACTTCCCGAAAGCAGCTTCTTTCCCGACAGAAAGAACTGGCGGCGCTGGAGGAGAAAATGACATGGCTGCGCGCCCTTTCCAACACTGCCAACGGCAACATTTCCGGCAAGGAAAAGCTGATGCTGGAAACCTACGTCCAGACCACCTACTTTGACCGGATTTTACAGCGTGCCACGGTGCGGCTGATGAAGATGACCGCAGGTCAGTACGATCTGGTTCGGAAAACCGACCCTCAGAACAAAAAGAGCCAGAGCGGTCTGGAGCTGGATGTCATCGACCATTACAACGGCACCCGTCGCTCCGTGAAAACCCTCTCCGGCGGCGAGGCATTCAAGGCATCTCTGGCATTGGCGCTGGGACTTTCCGACGAGGTGCAGATGTCCACCGGAATTCGGCTGGACACCTTGTTCGTGGACGAAGGCTTCGGCTCTCTGGACCCGGAATCTCTGGAGCAGGCATACCGCACTCTGGCAGACCTCACCGAAGGAAACCGTCTGGTGGGTATCATCTCCCACGTTGCCGACCTGAAAGAAAAAATTGACCGTCAAATCCAAATCACCAAATCCCGCACCGGCGGCAGCAAAGCGGTCATCCGAATATAATCTTACGATGCAAAAAAGACCTGCCGGGTGGCAGGTCTTTTGTTATCAGGTTTCTTCACGAATGGTGACGGTTTTGATTACCGGCTGGTTGTCGGGGGCGATGGAGCCGTTGAAGTCCACGGGTTTTGCACTTTCGCAGACGGCATCTACCACTTCCATGCCCTCCACCACGTAGCCAAAGGCAGCGTACTGTCCGTTCAGGTGGGGGCTGTCCTCATGGACGATGAAAAACTGAGAGCTTCCGCTGTTCATATCCTGTGCTCTTGCCATGGAGATTGCGCCTCTGGTATGGTTCAGAGGGTTATCATGTCCGTTGGCACTGAATTCACCGGTGATGGTGTCGGGCTTGGGGCTTCCCGATTTGGGTGCGCCGCCCTGCATCATGAAGCCTTCGATGATGCGGTGGAAGGTCAGTCCGTCATAGAAACCATCCTTCGCCAGCTTCACGAAATTCTCCACCGTAATGGGTGCCGCCTCGGCATCCAGCTTTACGGTTACGGTGCCGTAATCCTCAATGACGATATCGGCATAATAGGTCGTGCCGCTGTTCAGGATGCTTTCCTTGCCGCAGGCAGTCAGACCCAGCACCAGCAAGACGACCAGAAGCAAACTCAAAATCCGTTTCATACCGCAGCCTCCTGCATTTGTTTTTTCTTCCGTCTGTCCATCAGCAGCCAAGGCAGGTAGGATACGAAGAACAGCGCCGTCACTGCCAGCGCCATAATCACCAGCCGCAGGACGAAGTTGGGAGGCAGAATATCCAGAATGGAGGGCGTATCCTCCGGCTTTGCCATGAACAGATAGTTTGCCCCGGGGCCGATCAGCTGATTGGCGCAGTAGGCAATCACCGCCAGCACCACCAGGGACAGATATGCCCGAACAGCGGACTTTACCGTCGGGCGCATTCCGTGGACGAAAATCATGTAGAACACTGCCACATAGCCCAGCAAATGCTCCATCCAGAACTGGTAGTAACGGAACCGGGTCGGCCCGGTGAAGGTAATGACCGTGGGAGTGATCAGGGCAAAAATCGACCCGCAGAACAGCCAGAAATAGCAGATATCAAATAATTTCTGAGATTTTCCCGTGAGCATATAGCTGGAAAACACCACAACCCAGCCGCAAACAGTAATGGGCAGATGATCCACGGGGTTCGGTCCAAGAGAAGGCACTGCCACCAGCCGCCAATAGTAAGACATTTCAGAGAAAATCAGCAAAAATGCCAACACGAACCGAAACGTCCGCTCAAAGCGGCAGGTTTTAATCCGCTCACGGAAGAACCAGATTGCCAGAATGACTCCCGCCGCCACGAGAATCGGCAGGAAGTGGGCAAGGGTGAAGTTGTGAAACTCCTCCGTTTCGCCCTGACCGAGGAAGTATTTAATAAATTCTTTCATCGTTCTCTCTCCAAAACCAAAGAATATCAACAGTATATCACACATTCCGACAAAACACAAGCATCATCCAAAGGCGGAAATTGTTGTTTAACTTACAACACAGGCAACTTGGCTCTCCCTTTGGGAGAGCTGGCACGCCGTAAGGCGTGACTGAGAGGGCAATCAGAAAAAAATGTTAGAATTTTTCTGATTTTCAGGAAAATGTGTCGTTATCGCCTGCGGCGATGTGATTTTCTTTAAGAAAATCACGATGCCCTCTCCGCCCCCTTCGGGGGCACCTCTCCCATAGGGAGAGGCAAGTGACATAT
>JAFULI010000091.1 GCA_017473455.1 Oscillospiraceae bacterium | reverse complement strand
TATTGGGAATGCTGCATTAATCTGAATTGTGTATAGAAATTTCAAAAATAAAAGAAAAAGCCGGAAAACGTCTTGTTTTCCGGCTTTTTTATGGAGCTAGTGACCTGACTCGAACAGGCGACCTTCTCATTACGAGTGAGATGCACTACCGACTGTGCTACACTAGCATATTGTTTAGCCTGAATATTATATCCATTTTTTATCCCAATGTCAACTGCTTTTTATCATATTTGGATTGTCGAAACGGTTTTGTGGTGATATAATGGACAGCAGAATGGAGGAATACAATGAGAGCTATTTTGAAATATATGAAGGGCTACGGAAAGGAATGTGTCCTTGGCCCATTGTTTAAGCTGTTGGAAGCAACTTTTGAACTGCTGATACCTTTGGTGGTGGCGCAGATTGTGGATGTGGGCATTTTCAATGGAGACCGTGGTTATATCATTAAAATGTGTCTTGTTATGGTGGCACTGGGAATCGTGGGATTGCTCAGCGCGGTTACGGCACAGTTCTTTGCCGCAAAAGCTGCAGTTGGCTTTGCCGCTCGGTTAAGAAGTGCGTTGATGGGCAAACTCCTTGGATTAAGCTGTACGAAGATTGACGATATTGGTACATCCACTATGGTCACACGAATGACATCGGACGTGAACCAGGTGCAAAATGGAGTCAATCTGACCCTGCGGTTGCTTTTGCGTTCTCCCTTTGTTGTGTTTGGCGCTATGATTATGGCATTTACTATCGATGTGAAGGCGGCACTGGTTTTTGTTGCGGTGATACCGGTTTTGTGCCTGGTGGTATTTGGCATCATGCTCATCACCATGCCTATGTACAAGAAGGTTCAGGGAAATCTGGATCGGGTGACTTCAGCAACCCGGGAAAATCTTTCCGGAGTGCGGGTTCTTCGTGCATTTTGTCGGGAGGATTACGAAGTAGTATCTTTTCGGGAAAAGTTGGAGGCGCTGACAGACTCTCAGAAATCCGCAGGAAAGATTTCTGCCATTCTCAATCCCCTGACCTTTGTGATTATTAATCTTGCTGTGGTTGTATTGATCCATGTTGGCGCATTGAAGGTTTACCAGGGTGTACTGACGCAAGGACTGGTCATTGCATTGTATAACTATCTGTCTCAGATTTTGGTTGAGCTGATTAAAATGGCAAATCTGATTATTACCATCACCAAAGCGGTTGCCTGCGGTAAGCGCCTGGGGGATATTCTAAAAATGCCCGAAGATGTAAAACAACCGGAGACCGCCGACATTCAGCTTCACGGTGCCGTAGAATTCCGGGATGTTTCCGTTCGGTATGACAAAGCTTCGGGGGAGTCTTTGGAACATATCAGTTTTTGTGCGGAGCCGGGGCAGATGGTTGGTATTATTGGTGGTACCGGTTCCGGCAAGAGCACCCTTGTAAACCTGATCCCCGGACTGTATCCGCCATCCTCCGGTCGGGTGTTGCTGGATGGTGTGGATATTTCCGAAATGGATGCAACAGAAGTGCGTTCCCAGATTGGTATCGTTCCCCAAAAGGCTGTTCTGTTTCGCGGAACAATCCGGGATAACCTCCTTTGGGGTAGACAGGACGCTGCTGATTCCGATTTATGGTCTGCACTGGAGACAGCTCAGGCACTGGAGGTCGTCAAAGGTAAGCCCGGTGAGCTGGATGCTCCGGTGGAGCAGGGGGGAAGTAATTTCTCCGGCGGTCAGCGTCAGCGATTGACTATTGCCAGAGCATTGGTACGAAGACCTGCTATTCTGATTATGGATGACAGCGCTTCTGCTTTGGATTACGCAACCGATGCCCGACTTCGTATGGCAATCCGTAATATGCCGAATGCACCGACAACTTTTATAGTGTCCCAGAGAGCGGCATCCGTCCGTTATGCGGATTTGATTGTGGTGCTGGATGACGGTATTATGGTTGGAAAGGGAACCCATGACAGCCTGCTACGGGATTGTCCGGTGTATCAGGAAATTTATTATTCCCAGTTTCGAAAGGAGGCGACGGAGAATGATGAATAAAAAAGGCCAAACCGCTGTACTTCGGAAAGTCATTCTTCGTCTGCGCAAATACTGGCTTTCCATGATTGGTTCCCTTCTTCTGGCACTTGTTTATGTGGTGCTGTCCCTTAGTATTCCGGTGTTGGTCGGTCAGGCAATCGATCATATCATTGGGAAGGGAGCAGTTAATTTTGCTGCAGTTGGCGCCAATCTGATTGCAGTCGCGGTCTGTGCTGCTTTAGCGGCACTGGCGCAGTGGTGTATGAGCGCTCTGAATAATCATGTAACCTATCGGGTGGGCAGAGACCTTCGGGATGAGGCGTTCAGCCATATCCAGAAGCTACCTCTGCGATACCTGGACACCCACCCCAGAGGAGATATGGTCAGCCGTGTGGTCTCTGATGTGGATACCTTTGCCGATGGCCTGCTCATGGGATTTACCCAGTTGTTTACCGGTGTCATGACCATTGCCGGAACGCTGATTTTGATGCTGAGCATTAACTGGAAGATTGCGCTGGTGGTGATTTGTATTACTCCTGTATCATTGCTGGTGGCGAATTTCATTGCCCAAAAGACTTTTTCAATGTTTCAGCTTCAGACCAAAATCAGGGGCGAGCAAACAGCAACAATTGAGGAAACGCTTGGAAACTTGAAGGTAGTTAAGGCATTTGGACATGAGAACGCCTCTATGGAGCAGTTTGACGAAGTAAATAACCGAATGGAAAAATGTTCTTTGCGAGCGATTTTCTTTTCGTCTTTGGTTAATCCCTCTACGAGATTTGTGAATTCCTTGGTTTATGCCGGTGTTGGTCTTGTAGGTGCGCTGGTTGCTATTAACGGTGGTATTACTGTGGGGGTTCTGTCCATATTCCTGAACTATGCAAACCAATACACAAAACCTTTTAACGAGATTTCCGGTGTTGTCACAGAACTTCAGAATGCATTGGCTTGCGCTGCCAGAGTTTTTGAGTTAATTGAAGAGCCTGCCCAGTCTGAGGATCCGCAGAAAGCTGTAAGCCCCGGAGAGCTTGCAGGAGCGGTGGAAATTCGTAACTTGTATTTCTCGTACACCCCTGAGAAACCCTTGATCCAGGGGTTGCAGCTCAGTGTCAGGCCGGGGCAAAGGGTGGCAATTGTGGGACCCACCGGTTGCGGAAAAACCACGTTTATAAATTTGCTGATGCGGTTTTATGACCCGGATGCGGGAGAAATTTGTCTTGATGGCATTGATACTATGAAGATGAACCGGGGGAGCCTGCGAAAGAATGTGGGAATGGTTTTGCAGGATACTTGGCTTCATTCCGGAACGGTTCGGGAGAATATCGCTATGGGTAAATCCGATGCCTCGGAGGAAGAAATCATTGCAGCAGCCAGACAAGCCCATGCGCATAGCTTCATTATGCGGCTGCCCAATGGTTATGATACTGTCATTGGCGAATCCGGCGGCACATTGTCCCAAGGGCAAAAGCAGCTTTTGTGTATTGCCCGGGTGATGCTGTGTCTGCCACCGATGCTGTTTCTGGATGAGGCGACTTCTTCTATTGATACCCGAACAGAGCTGCATATTCAAAAGGCATTTGATACGATGATGCAGGGGAGAACGTCCTTTATTGTTGCTCATCGGTTATCAACCATTCAAGAAGCGGATATCATTCTGGTTATGCGCAACGGAACTATTGTGGAGCAGGGAACTCATGATGACCTTCTGAAAAAACGAGGGTTTTACTCTGAGTTGTATCGCAGCCAGTTCGCACATTGATATTTTTGAGCCCGGCAGGATTTTTCAGAAAAAACGAAAATTACACTTGACAAATGAGCCAGTATGAGGTATTATATCCAAGTCGGGCGCAAAGCCCCGGAACTTGGAGAAGTCGCGTAGCTGGCCGAGCGCGCACGATTGGAAATCGTGTATACCCCAAAAGGGTATCGAGGGTTCAAATCCCTCCTTCTCCGCCAAATGTAATCCCCGGAACTTGTAATGAGTTCCGGGGACTTTGCTATTTTATTCAGATTTACGTTTCAATTATTCGGATTTTGGGCAATCGGGAATGAGTGCAATTTCTGTTTCCCTTTAGTTCTCCCTTACGTAGCATATTGGATTGATTTTTAGGTTCTATAATAAATGTTGGGGTCAGGCGATGAGCCTGACCCTAAAGTCATAATTTAATAGTTGAGCATAGAGAACAAAACCCTTAAAATGAAAGTACCCCTACCGCGAAGCCGCCCAGCGTCAGCGGAGCTTAGAGAGGGGGATCCGGAAGCTGAAGCGAAAAATCCTCATCGATGAGAAGCTCGGCGACACCGAAAAGCTCCAGTGGGATCAGATCCGTCTTGTCCGCACTCGGGAGGAATACCATCGGTTCTCTAAAGCCGCTGGCCTGCCGGAGCAGTATGAGCGGATGGAGAAGGCTGGTTTTACGTGGAAGCAGGGGAAGGTTGCGGAGGGGGTGGCAAAAACAGCTAAAGCACCGGTTGCCGCAAGCGAGCAGTCGCCACGCTCCAAGAGAAAAGTTAACTACGCTGTTGATTGGGATGCAGTACAAAGCGAAAAATACGCCCACAAGTTTGGCAGCCTGTCGGGGTCTGATAAGGCTAATAAAGCTGTATGCACTAGGGCTCGCTGGGCGCTTAATAATCGTGATGGGGCGAAAACAGAGGAGATATATGCCGTGGATATGCGTACTGGTGTTGAAATCGCACGTATCACAGATCAGCATTTTCCACAGGGGGTTAAACGCACAACACAATTTGATAGAGCACTCAAAGAGGCGGGCCAAAATGGAGCTGATATCATGCTTATCCATAACCATCCAGCCAGCAGCCCACCTAGTATAGGTGAATTGAACGCACTATTACCGATACCGGGAGCACGCGGAATCGTGGTTGGGCACGACGGAAGCGTGTATTGGTACACTTCGCCGAGAGAAATAATTCCGCAATTTGAATTTGATGTTGCAATCTTGAGATATAAAAGTTATACTTATAGCACAGCGCACGAAAAAGCGCTGGAGGACTTTTCTGAAAAGTATGGTTTTGTATTTGCAAGATTGTGAGGTGTCAAATTTTGAGCGTGCAAGAATACATCGCTGACGATAGGCTCGCAACTCCGGAACATTTTGAAATGCTTAAGAATATGACTGAGGAAGAGCTTGCGCAGTATATCGAAATGCTCAAGAAGCAGGATGAATAACCACCAACCGTTTGGCTGGTGGTTATTCTATGCACAAAAGGATACCTTTATGGTCGAATGCTATTTTACCATTCGCACGGCAGTGCTGATTGTAAGCATTGTTATTATGGCTGCCTATGTCGCCTATGAATTATGGCGGTGGTTCCACTAAACAATTTTATTCTGATGATGAAGCGTCCGAAAGGGCGCTTTTTTCATACCCCAAATTATGCCGTGGTGGGCATGAAAAAAACCGACCGCAGGGGAAGCGACCCTCATACAAGAAAGCATAGCGGAGAGAGAGGAGAAACCATGAAACGTGAATTTTTGCAGAACTTCAAGGTAGGCGACCAGCCTCTGCATCAGGGGGAGGTAACGTGACCACTACCGTATCACTGCGGATATAAGCTATTAACAGCGACCACGCCACCCGTTTGAGGGTGGCGTGGTGTTCGTCAGTTATGGAACAGCGCTTTGGCATAGTAGGCATAGACCGCCGTCGTTTTCGCAAAATCCGGCATGGCGGTACCGTTTGCCTGATTCTCCAGATAATAACCAAGAGAGTATGCGATGACCCCGGAAACATAGGTTTTTCCGTCGGTGCCGCTGAATATGGCGGCGCAGTAGAAGGTTTCATCTACATCCTTGGCGGCAATGCCCTCGACCACTGCAGCATAGAAAGTGCCGTCGGAGGTGCAAGTGGACTTAGCAATGGCATTATCGGGAAGCAGGGTGTCTACAGCTTCGTAGGTTGCCTGATCCCATACATAGAAGATTACTTCGCTGCCGACTTCTGCTTTGGGGCTGCCAAAGTAAAAGTTTACACTGAATGCGCCCTCGAAGTTGACGCTGGGGGTCCGATTAGTGAAAGCGGTGTTACCATTGGCAAACAGTTCCCCCTTCTTGGAAGCATCGCAATAGGTCAGACTATCCAGCATATCGTCGCTATACTCTGCCACATAAGCCTTCTGTTCGGTGGTGAGGCTTGCGTTTATCGGGTTTTCTAAATTGTAGTTAAAGTAAGCCTGAGCGGCTGCACCGTAGTTCAGCATGGCGACAATCAGGTTTTTCATTTCCTGTGTGGTATCAGACTTACTAAGCATACTGTAGGCATAAGCACTGGGACTGTAGTAATATGTCTTGCTATAGATGTAGCTGCCGTCTGACAGCTTGGCATATACCGCGAAGTATAACTTGTCACCCAGCTTCTTTGCCGGGATGCCGGGGGTGGTTACTCCCAGATAGTTGCCGCTGGTATAGAAGCCGGGGGTGTCGCTGATAGCATTCAGGTGGCTGGGATTGGATACCTGCTCCGAGAAGGTCAGAAGTCCGTAATCTGCGACTTCCCCCAGACCTGCAGTAACAAAGTAAACGTTCAGAAGGATCTCGTCTTCGAAGCTTAGGGAGATGTTTTTAGCAGTGATGGCAGGGGCAACATAGTCAGGATCTGCGCCACCGCAAAGGATGCAAGTGCCGCCGGCATAGCTGTGACCGATAGCAGGTACTTCGTTGCCAGTGTATTGGTCACCACATTCATTGCAGGTATATGTAGTGTAGCCGGGTTCTGTGCAAGAGGGAGAAGACACCACAGCGTTGTAATTATGGCTGCAGGTGGTATCTGTAATGGTGGTGTAATAGGCGGTACCGGCTTGACCCTTGACATAGAAACCTAAGGTCTGGTTGCTGATATTGGCATGAATGGAGGTATAACAGCGCCAGTCGGGATTGGTACGGTAAACACCAAGGTAGCGTGCTTGTCCATTGTTATAGAGGTAACCGGAGCTGATCGAGAAGGTATTGCCCGTGGTAACCGTGCCGACCCGAACGCCATTATTGGCAGAGTTGCAGTAAAGCCAAGTATCGGTCGTTCCGGCAGGATAGATAGTATACGCATTTGTACTGCCACTGATATTCCACTTCAAATCATCTGTGGGATCGGCGGACAGCTTACTGATACCGTTATCAGTCGCAACATCTACGATAATGCCGTCAGGGGCGCTGGATGTACCGTTGGTGTTATTCATGGCGTATACAGTGCCATTGTAATTGACGGTAATCACCACCGTGTCCGTGGGGATAATGTCGGACAAATCTGTCAGAATGTACTCAGTTGCTCCGGTACCGTTCGTGGTGTAGGTGTAGAGGGCATAAAGCGCAGTGTCTTGCTGAGCAACAAAATCGCCGGTGAGAATTTCGGGCATTTCTGTTGTATCTTCATAGGTTTCGGAAACCCAACCCAAGAAGCTGTACCCTTGTTCGCCTGAGGGGACACCTGCAGCAGGAAGCGTGATGCCGTTTTTGCCGCAAGACATAGCTTCAATGGAAGCAACACCTTGAGGAACAACAAAAGTAACCGTGTAGGTTTCTCCAAGAGCATCGGTATAATCATCGGTGTAGCTGTTGCTGCACTCAGAGCAGGTGTAGATGGTATAACCTTGCTCAGTAGCAGTGGGGGCGATGATTTGGGAGGTATAGTTGTGACCGGACGCGTTCAGAATTTCGTGACCGCTGATGTAGCGCAGACAATCGGGACAGTATACCCCTTCTGTATAGCCATCTTCTGTACAGGTTGGTGCAGTTGCGGCTACAGTTTTCGCATTGTTGTGCTCACAAGTATAGGGGGCACTTGTATAGTAGACAGTTCCGCCGGTGCCATCTTTCAAATACAGTGCTACAGCTTCCTGATTGGTATAGGTGGTGGACTTATAATACCGGAATCGGGAAGCGGAAGTGTTATATCTCAGATAACCGCCGCCGGAGCCGATGATGTTAGCATTTCCGGCGGCATCCAGTGAAAGGGTATTCTTCATGGGATTGCTGCCAGTGCTAAGGGAATTGGTATTGCTTAAACAACCGATATAGACACCGCTTGTCCCCAAAATAGAATACCCATCTTCATACGGAGCAATGGTAAACTTGTAGGGGTCGGCATCATCAGCGGAAATAGTATTGCCGTCAATGCTGACAGTGGCACCGTTGCCTGCTGCATCCGGTGCAGTCAGGCTGCTGTTGAGAACCAAATTGCTGTTTTCGTAAACGATTACGTATTCGCCTGACCAGTCATCTCTGGGGGCTGTGACTTTGATGTAGTCCCCGGTACCGGCTGAGGAATCAGCTTCAATATAACTATAAAGTGCATATAGGGTGGTGTTTTCGGTGGGGACGAAAGCACTTATGTAGTAGCTGGGTTTGTCCGTCGTGTCTGCGTTCAAGGGCGCAGAGGTCCAACCGAGGAAGGTATATCCCTCTGGAGCTTCTGCGTTGGGCAGGGTCATGGAATCACCTGCATAGCCGGTCTGCGCATCTGCTGCCGCACCGGAGAAGTTGACTGTAACAGAGGTTTTTGGAGCGAAATTGATTTGCACGATGCAATCCGACTGGGCATTCACGCTGAACTTATTTGTGTTCTGGGTTATGGTGGCTGTACCGCTGACAACTGTGTAACCTTGTGCAAAGTAGCCCTCCGCCGGAACTGCGGTGATGGTATTGCCGCTGATGGAGGCACTGCCGTAGGAACTGTCATTTACCTGAACCGTAACGTCGAATTGCGGGAATAGGGTATATGTAGACTTAACGGTTTGCAATGAGTCAGCACCGTAAAAGGAGGAACCGGAACGCTGTCCGGGGTGGAAGTCTTCGTCTGAAACCACAATGGGGAATGCGGAGTAATCCGCTCGCGCGGCACTGATGGTGGAATAACCATCGTAGTAACCGTAGTAACTTGCGATTTGGGTAGACCAGTCCCAATTGCCCCATTCGGATTTCATTTCGGCTATGGATTCTGCAACAGTACCGCCAGCACACATATTATCCCAGAATGCAACCTCAAAAAGGTAGTCGCCGCTAAAGGTGACGGACTGAGAATAGCCATATACTACTTCCACGCCCTTATCACGGAGAGGTTGGCATATGGTATTTGTCGCCATACCCAGACAAATTGCCATCCAAAGAAGTCCTCCGGGACTGTTGGAGGTCATGTGATTGGCAATAGTGGCACCGTTGATATAAATACCTGATGGAGAATATATTGCACCGTCGTCGTAGTCCGCAGAGGTCAAACCGGAAGTGCTGGTCAGGCATAAGTAGGAGTTAGTGGCTCCGGTGACGTAGTCATATCCCTGCTCATAGTCGGTTGTTCCGTGGGAATCAAAAATGACCACAGCACCGTTGCTGACCGCTTTTGCCACGGCATCAACTGTAGCAGCGGTGCCGGAGTAAAGGGTGTAGCCGTCGGTATCGCCGATGGCCTCGGCGATGGCTTCGGCTTCGTATCGGTATTGATTTGTAAAATCACTGTCGTGACCGTAGTATGGCCCAATCAGGTAAACCTGATTGCCGGATGGCCAGCCACCCTTGGCAGCGACAGGGTCGTTATACTTCCCATCTGCCAGCGGATCTTCCGGAGTGATCATTTCCTTATGCAGCCGACGCATTCTGGGGCTGTAACAGCAGCGAATCCCTTCGGTTGTCATCCAACTGAAGAAATCTCCGTTTCGCGACAAAGAGCCTTCCTCATAATTCTCGGATGATAGCACAAGTGCTTGCACAGTATCTGAAAGCTGGGTTTGCGTGCTGTTTTTCTTTGCAAGGGCATCTTCCAGGGCGGAAATTTCGTCAAATAACGTATCCACAACCGCATAATCATTAGGGGTGAAAACCTGAACTTGCGGCTGAGATTGGATTAGCGTTGCTTGAACTGGTGTAATTGGAAACAGACAGAGTACCATTGCAGCGATCAAAAGCAGGGAAATGATGCGTTTGCGTGTGGCTTTCATGTTCGTCAACTCCTTAACTGTAATTGATGAAGTTTTGGCATAGTTGATACTTCTATTGTACAAGGAAAACTGGCATCAGGCAAGTAAAATACAATAATAATCATAAAAGAAACACCTTTTACCGACTGGCGGCAAAAGGTGCATTCTTTGAAAAACTAATTGGATATCCCGGTGCAGGGATAGACCAGACGTGCGCTAACTCTACCTGATGATTTGTTAGCGGCAGTTCTTGTTCTGGCTGTTGTTCTGATTGTTGTTCTGGTTCTGATTCTGATTCTGGTTGTTGTTCTGAGTTCTGTTCTGGTTCTTGTTCTGGTTGTTATTCATAGTGAATTCCTCCATGAGTATCTTTATATTCGGCAGTGCCGTAATGATAGGTTGCCCGTAATATCAAGATTTATCCCTTGCCTTGAACAAAAAGCTGACAACTAAACCCGCTGTGATAGCTGTAGCGATGCCTCCCGCTGTTGCTTTTAGTCCGCCGGTAAATATGCCAAGAAATCCAATTTCGTTGACTGCATCCCTGACACCTTTTGCGAGACAGTGACCAAATCCGGTCAAAGGTACAGTAGCCCCGGCACCGGCAAAGTCTACCAGATGCTGATAGAAACCGACAGCACTGAGAAGTGTGCCAATTACTACATAGCTAACCAGAATTCTTGCAGGAGTTAGTTTTGTTTTGTCTATGAGAAGCTGCCCAATTAGGCACAGCAGACCGCCTACAAAAAATGCTTTCAAATAGTCCATATCAATTCCTCCCGGCGTAGATCGATACCGCATGGCATACCCCCGGGATGGGGAGACCTTGTTGGGTGGATGTGGGAGAGAGCAATGCTCCGGTGCCACAGAAGAGGATACGTTCCAGCTTTCCGGCAGCCATTTTATTCAGAAGCATTCCACACAATGTGATGGCGCTGCAGCCGCAGCCTGAGCCGCCGGCATGAACATCCTGAATGGTATTGTCAAATACTAAGGTGCCGCAGTCAGTAATCTTTCCACCAAGATTTATGCCGCTCTTTTCTGCCAGTTCCAGCAGAATTTCTTTGCCAATCTGACCCAAGTCTCCGGTCACAATCAGGTCGTAATCCTCCGGGGCCATATTCAGGTCATCAAAATGTGCCCGTATGGTGTCAAATGCGCTGGGAGCCATTGCTGCTCCCATATTGTTGGCATCTTTAATTCCTAAATCCTGAACACAGCCTACGGTACAGTTTTCTATTCTAGGTCCTGATCCTTGAGAGCAGATCAACGCAGCCCCGGCACCGGTTACTGTCCATTGGGCGGTGGGGGGTCTTTGCCCTCCGTATCCCAGGGGGAAGCGGTATTGTCGTTCTGAGGAAGCAAAATGGGAGGAGGTCATGGCGACAACACGGTCTGCGTAGTCAGCTCCTACAGCCATGGCGGCAAGCAGCAGACTCTCTGCCATGGTAGAACAGGCCCCATAAAGACCTAAGTGAGGGATTCCGGTGTTTCTCAAACTAAAGGATGAACCGATACATTGGTTCAACAAATCACCGGAAAACACCAGTTCAAAATCCGCCATATTGAGATTGGCTTTGGCGGCAAGCGTTTCTAAAGCAAGCTGTTGGAGTTTTTTCTCCCCCTGCTCCCATGTCTTTTCTCCGAAATAAGTGTCCTGAGATACTAAGTCAAATTCGGCATGAAGCGGACCTTCGCCTTCTTTTTTTCCGGCAATGCTTGCCCATGTGGTAATAACCGGTGATCTGGAGAATACAAAGCTCCGTTTTCCACGTTTGTACTTAGCCATATTGCCTCCTTGCGGTTTCTTTTGGTTGCTATTATGCCCTATAAAACAGAAAAAATGCTGACCGAAGGTTCGATCAGCATTTCTTGAATTGAATTACATTCCGGAGCCGTTGGAAGGGACAGGAGTGGGACGGGCAGGGTCGAATACTTTCTTAACATCAAACAGGTCTGCGAGCATGTCAGGGTTGTGGTACATGCGGAAACCGTCCAGGTTTCTTCTGCCACCGCGGAAATAGTTGGATCCCAACTGGTTCCAGTAAGCGTGACCGTCAACATTGAAGAAATAACGATAGCCGTCTTCATATAGAACGGAGAATTTATCATTATCGAAGGTGTACTTTCCAATACCGTTGATATCGGAGCCGTGAGGGTAGAGGATTACATCCGTTTCACCAATGATAGGTTGTACAGTATTTTCCCACTTGGTGGAGTCACGCTCCACACGTTCCGCGGAAATATTACCGTATGCAGGGTGACCGTAGGAATGGCTGGCAAGAATCCAACCGTGATCTCTCAGGCACTGAGCCACTTCCTTGGCTGCTTCTACTTCGGCGGCGTACGCTTCAGCACCCAGCGCGTCCTTATAAGAGGGCTTTGTCCGGTATCCGAAAACACCCTCATAACCTGTCATACCCAGAATTGCCCGTGCACCATGATAGGAGAAGTCCGGATGTTTCTGAATAAAGGTTTCAAGACAAGGTACCAGATCATAATCACCCGTGGTGATATTTCCGCTGGCATCCATATATTCGCAGGTGGGGAAGCCATCTTCACCGATAACAATTCTGTGAGCAAACCCGTCATTAGCATTATCCACAAAAACCGGAGTTTCATTGATACCGCTACCGGTACCAATCATATAGCTGTAGTAATTCAGATCGTCCTGACTCATGAGGAAAGGCTTCTTTCCGGCAGGAAGACGGATTTCGCCATAGGTAAAGTGAGTGCCGCTTTCGTCGGTGACCTCATATGCCATGTCGTAAGGAGAAATCAAAACATAGCCACTTTGGTACATTTGCTCCAGAATCGCGTTGAATTCATCAACGGTGGTCATATACATATTGTAGCCATTCTGATCCACATCCCCGTCAAAAGCACGTTTGGTATCCACAATCAGAGAATGAAAGAAGATGTGGGTGATTGTGTCGGGGCGTGCGTAGGTTACCAGTTGACTGTCCAGTTCTCGGTACTGCTCTACCTTGTTTGCAAGCTCCGGAGCGGTATCGTAGTATTCTGAGGTTTCCAGCATGGTAATTGCTTTCTGATAATCATAGCCTGCAGCGATGAAATCAGCCTGCGCCATCAATGCATCAATTGCGCTCTGGTCAGGCACAGCATCTGTGCTGGGGACGGTGGTGTTCTCCGGTGTATCCACTCCGGAGGGAGCAGTGGTACTGCTTTGAGGTTTGTCGATACCATTGCTGTTCAGCTCTGCCCGTTGCTTCTGCACAACAGCCATTACCGCGATGGATACAGTAATCACACAGATAACTGCCAGAACCATCACGATAATTGTGGGAAGATAATAGTACCAGTCCGGATGCCGCTTGGTGCGTCGACGGTTATTCTGGTTGCGATCGTCCATAATTGTCATCCTTTCTTTTTCATAATGTGACAAATATCTACTGCCCATTATTATATACGATTCGTTTTCGGATATCAAGAACCATTGATAAATTATCAAAAAAACACCGGCACCTTGAGGTACCGGCAAAGCATTTTTTCAGTTGATGACTCTTCTGGCTCCGTAATAGTGTTTAGTGTAATAGGAACTGGAGAGATTGCTGATGGTCACGCCCTTGGAACTGGAGGCATGGATCATCTGATTGTTACCGATGTAAATTCCCACATGAGAAATCCCTTTCCGGTATGTATTTTCCAGAAATACCAAATCACCGGGTTGTAAATCGGATTTGGCTACATAAGTGCCGACTTTATATTGTTCTGTGGTTGTACGTGGCAGATTAATACCACTGAGTTTCAGCACGTACTGGGTGTAACCGGAGCAGTCGAAGCCCGCCGGAGTGGTTCCACCCCAAACATACGGGGTACCCAGATACCGCTTCGCGTTGGTTATAATAGACTGTGCAACAGTACTACTGCCGTTGAGAGCAGATGCACTGGGGGCGATGCCGGTGGATTTCCCGTCAACAAAAAATAGGGGTTCCAGAGTGGATGCTTGATTTTCCAGGGGAATTTCCGTCAAATTCAAATAATCGCTACGAATGTAGCATATGCTTTCGCCCCAGATGACTTTATACCATTGGTTGTTCAGACCGATGATATAAGCCCGATCACCGGAGTGTGCCTGACCAATGGCACGATAGTTGGTACCGGGACCGGTACGCATATTGACCTTATTGGCATTTACCCGACCGTAACCGAGTTCAATGTTCTTGAGGGATGCGGTTTTAAGATAGCTTTCGTGCATATATCCGCTGGTAAGGTTGTAGTTAACCTGATACCAGGATCCGGATTTTCCTGTAATCACCACATAATCCCCACGGGGAGCAGTGGTAATAGTGGAAGAGGCGGTGGATGGCCCTGAACGAAGCCGCAGAGAACTTGCGTTTATGGTGCCAATATGGGTAGTCAAAGCACCGTTCTTTGCGGAAACGCCAAAGGTTGTGGTGCCGGCAAAAAGAAAGATTGCCAGCAGGATACTGATGGTGCGTATAAATCGTTTCATACGTTGCCCTCCGTCTTACTTAGAATACTTACTTGCCTGCCAGAGCACGGCTCAGCCAGACACTGCCAAAATCCAACGCAGTGTACAAGCCCGTTTTTTCACCCTTTTTGACGATCCGGTCGCGGCTTCTGGCGGTGGGATCCGTCAACTGGAGCTGAACAGAAACCCGGGTTGCAATATCGACATCGCCAACCTTTTTGGTTTCCAAAATCTGAAGCATTACAATGTGGGTATCTGCCATGGAACCATAGTAGATAATGTTGTCTTTGCGCATCAGGGGATGACCCTTGTACATCAAAACCTGGTTTTCGGCCATAGGAAAACCTCCTTTCCAAGAATGTGGTGGAATAGTAACAGAATGTAACTATTTTGTCAACCGAAATTGGGCAATACCGGTTGAGACGGTAACAATTACCGTAGAATTGGATTTTGTTGTAAGACGGAGGGGAGTATGAAAGATGAACAAGAGGCTTTCGCCGTAGCAAAAGCCTCTTGGCGGGGATCACTTCTTGTCAAACAGATAACAGCGCACCAACTCCTGGAGCAATTCATCCCGATCCAGCTTGCAGATCATACTGCGTGCATTGTTATAATTGGTGATATAAGTGGGGTCCTCTGTGAGCAGGTAGCCGACGATCTGATTGATGGGGTTATAGCCTTTTTCATTCAGAGCATCGAATACATTCCGAAGTACGCGGCGCATATTCTGCTTGTCATCACCGGGTACGGTGAATTTAATAGTGTTGTCCGTCATGGAATCGACCTCCTTAAAATGATTACACTCATTATAACCCAAAATTATGTTTGTGTAAAGCCCTGATACAGATTTTTTGTGATAATCAACGCAGGATTGCACCCAGCTTTTCGCTCAGAGCGGTCAGCACCTTGGATACTACGGCTTCAGAGTCCGCATCGGTCAGGGTGCGGTCATCAGCACGAAGCTCCAGAGAGAATGCCATGCTCTTCTTGCCATCAGGCACTCCGGTACCTCGGTAGATGTCGAACAGCCGAATGGAGCGCAACAGCTTGCCTGCCGCGGCTGTAATGACTTCTTCGACCTGAGCAACAGTTATGCTTTCGTCGCAGACCAGAGCAAGGTCACGGGAAACGGTGGGATACTTGGGCAGGGGGACATAGGTAGCATCGCTCATACGCAGACCGAGAATCTTAGTGAAGCTGACTTCTGCGCAGTAAACCTCGGCATCGATACCGTAGTTTTTGGCAACCAGAGGATGGATTTGCCCCATGACACCGACTTCCACACCATCCACGGTAATCTTGGCGCAACGACCGGGATGATAGGTGGGATTGCCCTGAACAGCGGTGTAAGATGCTTTCTTTACACGAAGGCCGGAGAAGATAGCCTCCAGTTCACCCTTCAAAGAGAAGAAGCTGACACCTGCACCATAGGTGCCAAGCACGAGCATTTTGGGCTCTTCGGGGAGCTGCTGACCTTCTGCGGGCAGATAAATTTTTGCCAGTTCATACAGCTTTACGGACTTGTTATGGTATGCGCAGTTCCGGGCAAGAATGTCCAGCATGGAGGGAACAGCAATGGTTCTCATGATAGAGGTATCCTCGCCCAGAGGATTCTGGATCCGCAGAGCGTTGCGAAGCGGAGAGTCCTTGCTCAGACGGATTTGATCAAAAATCGTGGGAGATACGAAGGAGTACGTGATAATCTCACTGTAGCCAAGACTGCGGCAAAGCTGACCTGCCTTGCTCTCAAGAATCATTTCTGCAGTGTAGCCGCCTTGCGTGGAGGTCTTCAGTGCAGTGGTGGGGATTTCGTTATAGCCGAAAAGTCTGCCGACTTCTTCAGCGATGTCAGCCGTCAGGTTCAGGTCAGGACGGAAGCTGGGAACATAAATGGTGCGGCCTTCTACGGGAATTTCCAGACGCTTCAGATAATTCACCATGTCTGCCTCGGAAATATTAGTACCCAGCAGACGGTTAATCTTTTCGGGCTCCAGTTCCAGCGTTCTTGCTTCGGGAACATAGTTGATGACATCGATCATACCATCCATGACATCACCACATTCCAGCAGTTCTACCAGTTCGCAAGCTCTTTGTACAGCAGGAACGGTCATCATAGGATCCAGATTCTTTTCGAACTTTCCGGAAGCATCGGTGCGCATTCCCAGCGCCAGAGCGGTCTGGCGGATGGAAGTGCCGTTAAAATTAGCAGACTCAAAGACCACAGTGGTGGTGTCTTCCACAATTTCGGAGTTCTCACCGCCCATGATACCGGCAAGTCCGATTGCCTTGGTATCGTCAGCGATGACCAGCATACCGGGCTGCAGGGGACGAACAATGCCGTCCAGGGTGGTCAGAGTTTCGCCTTCTTCTGCTTCCCGGACAACAATTTTACCGGAAGCAACGTAGCGATAGTCAAAAGCATGCATGGGCTGACCGTACTCCAGCATAACGTAGTTGGTAATGTCAACGATGTTGTTAATGGGACGGACGCCGTTGGCTCTCAGACGCTGACGCAGCCACTTAGGGGAAGGTCCGATTTTAACATTACAAACCATACGGGAGGTGTAGCGGTTGCAAAGCTGAGCCGCAGGAACTTCCACATCCAGCATATCGTACATGGAACCGGCATTGCTGCCTTTGACTGCGGGCTCATGATGGCGCATGGGAAGATTGAAAGCTGCAGCCGCTTCCCGGGCAAGACCGATGATGGAATAGCAGTCAGGGCGGTTATTGGTGATTTCAAAATCCACAACGGTATCGTTGTTTCCGATGACCAGATTGATGTCATCTCCGGGGGCGCAATCCTCGTCATTGAGAATCCAGATGCCGTCGGCATAGGCATCGGGCAAATCGTTTTGTGTCAGACCCAGCTCAGCGAAGGAGCAGAGCATACCGTTGGACTTAACACCTCTGAGCTTGCCTTTGGTGATGTGAATACCACCGGGAAGCCAGGAGTTGTGCAAAGCTGTGGGGACAAGGTCACCTTCGTGGACATTTTGGGCGCCGGTGACAATCTGGACAGGCTCTTCCTGACCAACATCAACCTGGCAGACCCACATATGATCGGAGTTTTCATGGCGAACAATGGAAACGATTTTGCCGACTACCACGTTCCGGATTTCGGCATCCATTCTTTCGTAGGTTTCCACCTTCTGACCGGCGATGGTCATGGTTTCGACGAACTCTTTATCGGAAACGTGGGACAAATCCACGAACTCCTCATGCAGCCATTTTCTGTTCAGTTTCATATCGATGCACCTCCTTAGAACTGGTTCAGGAACCGAACGTCGTTATCGAAAATCAGACGCAGGTCGTTGATGCGCAGGCGACCCATTGCCATTCTTTCCAGACCCATGCCGAAGGCGAAGCCGGAGTACTTTTCGGGATCGATGCCGCAGTTGCGCAGGAC
>JAFULI010000090.1 GCA_017473455.1 Oscillospiraceae bacterium | reverse complement strand
CCCCAGCCGGGAAGGTTTCCGTAATAAATCAAATCACGGAACTGTCCTACATAGAAGTACATGGGATTGCAGTGCTTGATGAACCATACCAAGCCATCGGGCAAAGCATCCAAGGGATAGAAAATCGGGGTCAGGTACATCCATGCCGTGGTGACGGCATTGTAGATATACTGGATATCCCGGAAAAATACGTTCGCTTGTGCAAGGAAAAGCCCCAAGCCGACGCTGAACAGGTAAAGCTGCAAAATCACCAGAGGGAACAGCAGCGCCGTCCAGTAGAATTTCGCGCCGGTGACCAGCATGACGATAATCAGCGCTCCCAGAGAAAGCACAAAATCCACCATGCCGCTGGTGATTCTCGCCACGGTGAAAATATACCGGGGCACATAGGTCTTTTTCAGCAGGGCGGCGTTGCCGGTGATGGAGAAAATCGCCTGATGGGTGGAGCTGTTCATAAAGTTAAACAAAAGCTGTCCGCAGAACAGATACACCGGGAAATTCTCGATATTCCGGCTGAACATGGTAGAGAACACAATGCTCATAACAATCATAATGAGCAGAGGGTTCAGGATACTCCACACATAACCCAGCACACTGCGGCGGTATTTCAGCTTCAGGTTCTTTACCACCAGCAGCTTCAGCAGGTCTTTGTATTGGATGAGTTCTTTAATCATTCGCACGGTGTGACACCTCAGTTAAAATCGTGGTTGCGGCGCAGGCGGTTATAAAGCCGGGAGCGCTGAATTCCCTCCCACGTGGATTTGCGGATGCCCAGCAGGTTCATTACACGCAATAGCCGATACTGCTTCACCCCAAAGGTATAGGTCAGGGGCAGGCGACTGCGGAAGGCTTCCATCATCATTTTGCCCTTTTGACGTCCCAGCTTCCGGTCAGGCTCTACCAGCATAACGGTGGTAATGTAGCTCAGCAGCAGACCTTGTGCTTTCATAGCATAGTAACGGCGGTTGGGACTGTCGGAAGGAAGGCGGAGTGTTTCATACTCTGTCATCAGTCGGTTCAGCACCGCTTCGGTATGGCTCAGCCGCTTGAGCTGATTGGCTTCGGACACACTCTGCTGTACGTCACCAATCCGGTAGTCATACAAAAACAAGTCCACCGGTGTCACCGAACCGGCATAGCAGCAGGGAATGGTGGCAAATTCATGGTCTTCGTAGAACACGTGCTCGGACAGTTGGATGGCATTTTTGTGGTAGAATTCGGTGTTATAGGTAATGCCGTGGAAGGTCAGGCTTCGGTCAAAGCTCTTCCACGTAGCCATGATTTGTTCAAAAGTATAGCTGACTCCGAAGGCTTCGGGGTAGCTTTTCCAGTTTCGGATCTCTCCGGTGGAAATATCAATGGTATGGTGGTGGGTCAGGACAACATCGCTGCCGCATTCCTGCAAAAAGGCAAGAAAGCGGGGAAGGTTTTCCGTTTCCACCCAGTCATCAGCATCGATGACCTTCAGGTATTTTCCCACCGCAGCAGCACAGCCGGTATTCAGCGCACCGCCGTGTCCTTTGTTTTCCTGATTGATCAGACGGACGGAATTGGGGTAGGCATCGCAGTATTTCTGCGCCACCGCGGCAGTATCGTCGGTTGAGCCGTCATTGACGATAATCACATCCACCAGCTCCTGAACCTCAGAATGGAGCAGAGAGGGAATGCATTTATCCAGAAAACCGGCGGAATTGTAGGAGGGAATGATAAATGATAATAGCTTCATAACGTTACCCCTTCCGCTGCTTCTGCTGGCGGACGATTTTGTTATCCTTCATGCCACGGAAGATTTCTTTCAATGCGGTGAATGCGGATATACTGAATTTTTTTCGCTTCTTCACCACATAATACACGGCATACACCGCTGCCAGAGGCGCACCCAGAATATATCGGGTAGTTGCGCCCCGGTTGTAGAAAAAGTCTTTGTTATAGCCGGCAAACCAAGTGGAACCCACGTGATCCACTTCCGCAATGGGGAACGGCACATAAAAAATCCGCAAGCCTGCTCTGCGGCAGTCCATCAGGAATTTCAGTTCCTCCTCCGCACCATTGCCGGTGCCGGCACCCATCAGCTCATCAAACTCCACACCGGCACGAAGCAGCGCTTCTCTGCGGAAGGAAATCTGCCAGGAGCTGACCCGGGTCAGCTTGGGGAACTTCAGTTCCATGACTCTGTCCGGAAGCGAGGACGGCTGGTTGGTCATTTTGAAAGCGATGATATCCGCCTGGGGTAAATCCTGATAGGCTTTGAGGATCCCCTCTTCATAGCCGGGAACAAACACCTCATCATCGTCGCAAAGCAGGCAGATATCCGCTTTGGACTTCCGGACAGCCATATTCCTGCTTCGGGTCAAGCCCCGCTCTTTGGTAAAGAACATCCGGGCAACGCCGTGGTCTGTGGGGAATTCCCGATAATCTTCCCGATTGCACTGATTGATCACCACCGCGCTACCGGTGATGTGGGAACGCTGAATCAGGGAGGCATCTTCCTGATTCATGCAGGATAACAAGATATCTAATGTCAAGGAAGGCCCTCTTTTCTCAAACATTATGCCCGAAGGTATTTCAGCGCTCCGTTGATGGCATAGGAGCAGAAATACAAAACAGAACGGGGCACACTAAAGCCCACATAACGGTAAGCCGTATAGGTCATCTTTGCGGATTTCAGTTTGCTGCCGGATTTTCCGGTATTGCTCAGGCGGTACAGAAGCAGCGGCTCATTGATGCCACGGGCGCTTCCGTGCTCCCGAAGAATCTTCAGCCATGCGATATAATCCTCGTGGCTGTCTTCGTGTGCCATGGGGCAGCCACGCATGGCTTCGGTACGAATCACCACCGAAGAGCAGCTAATGGCATTATGCCGCAGCAGACGTTTATAGGAAATTTCCGGTGCAACCGGCAGGACACGTCCGGTGGGTGTTCCCTCCGGAGTCATCAGCTCCCGTGCGGTACAGCACAGCACCGCGCCGGTCTGCTCCAGAATTTCCAGCTGTTTCTTAATCTTTCCGGGCTTCCAGATATCATCGGAGTCCAGAAAGGCAACATAGGGGGCTTTCGCCAGCTCTACACCACGGTTGCGGCTTGCTGCCGCGCCCATGTTTCGGGGGTTTTTATGGAATACCACCCGGGAATCCCCGGCATACCGCTCCCGAATGGGAGCCATGGAATCGTCATCATTATCGTCGATAACCAGAAGCTCCATGGGAACATCCTGGCACAATGCCGATTCGATGGAGTCACAAATGGTACTGCAGCAACGGTATGCAGGCATAATTACAGATATGACGGGAGATGTGTTCATAATCAACCCTTCTCGATTTTCTCAAGATTTTCTTTGGTGGCAGCAGAGGTCTGCCAGGCTTCAATTCCCTCGGTGTTATCCTTCTGGAACAGCACCTTGAAGGTCAGGAAAATCAGCTTAATGTCCAGCAGGAAGGAATACCGCTCGATGTACGTCAAATCCAGCTTCAGCTTGTCGTAGGGGGTGGTGTTATACTTGCCGTAGACCTGCGCATAGCCGGTCAGACCGCCCTTAACCTTCAGACGGTAGTTGAATTCGGGCATCATCTTACAATACTCTTCCGCCACACCCGGGCATTCCGGACGGGGGCCGACAAGGGACATCTCACCCCGAAGGATATTGAAAATCTGGGGCAGCTCGTCCAGATGGAGTCTGCGGATAATCTTGCCCACGGGAGTAATACGGTCGTCATCCTTACGGGTCATGCAGTACACATCCTCCTTCGGACGGACACGCATACTGCGGAACTTGAAGACTTTGAAGATTTTTCCGTCCTTGGTCAGACGCTCCTGCTTGAAAAATACCGGGCCGCGGTCATACAGCTTGATGGCAAGGGCAATCACCAGCATGATGGGAGATGCCAGAATAATGCCAAGCACCGAAGCCACAATATCAAAAGCACGCTTCATAAACTGCTGGTCTGCGGAAATCCCCTGATTGCGCATCAGCAGCAGAGAAGTATCGAACTGCTGAATCTGGGATGCGTGCATGATCATGATATCGGAAATCTTGGGCACGCAATAGCAGCGCACATCATTTTCAAAGCAGAATTTCAGCAGGTGGTTGCGGATCTCGTCGGGGATGTCGGTGAGAATGGCGCAGTGGTATTCCAGAATCCGATCCTTGATGACCTCCAAATCTTCGTCGATGGAGATCTTCTCGCAGATGTCGTAGGCATCTCCACGGGTGCCCATCTTCCGGGCAAGGTCATCGGGGCTGTACTTGCCGTAAACCAGCACCAGCTTCTTGGGGGGATACAGCTTCGCCATGAGCTTATGGCAGGCATATGCCCAGACCAGTGCTACAACCAAGTCCACTCCGGTCATCACCAGCATAGGAACAATGTTGGACATAAACTCCCACCGGCCGATAAGGCACAGCTCAAGGTACATAAACAGGTTAACGCACAGTACCGACATCACATGGGAAAACAGCACTTCGAACAGACGGATATAACCGACCTTGAAGCCGCTGTAGATTTTATTGAAGACAAAGACCAGCAGCGCATACTGGGCAATCAGGACATAGTTACCCCGGACAAAGAAATTTGCCCCGACCTGATCATAGTGAGAAAACCATACATAATAAAAGATACCGGTTTGGACAGCAATAATGACAGCGGTAGCCAAAAAACGGATCAGGCGCTTGTATTGTTCTCTGTTTTTCATGGAAGCATCCCCTATCTGCATATGTTTCATTCAAGAGTAGACAGAAAGTCCCTTTCTAACACACTATTCTAACACACAATTGTGAATATTTCAACCTATGTTTTCCATCAAAGAAAATGGATAATTTTTTATTGAAATGTGCAAAATATGTGATATAATGAAAAATGTGGGCGAATACCGCTCCTGCGATTCAGATTATGAAAAGAGGTATTACTTTGGATAACAAGGTACAGCAGATCATGCAGCTTATCAAAGAGCATGATATCAAGATGGTGGACTTCAAGATGGTGGACATCAACGGTCAGTACCGTCATGTGACCATCCCTGCCAAGAATTTCAACGAGTCCGTCATGCGCAACGGCGTCGGCTTCGATGCTTCCAACTACGGCTATGCTGTGGTAGAAAAGAGCGACATGGTGTTCATCCCCGATCCTGACACCGCCGCCATTGACCCCTTCTGTGAAATCCCCACTCTGTCCATGACCGGCAATGCCATGATCATCGACCATCCCAACAACCGTCCTCTTGCACAGTACCCCCGGAACATCGTTCTGGCTGCTGAGCAGTACATGAAGGACACCGGTGTTGCCGATACCATGCTGATTCTGCCGGAGTTTGAGTTCTATCTGTTCAATCAGGTGGGCTGGGAGGTTCAGCCCAATTCCGTCGGTGTTTCCGTGGATGCTCAGCAGGCTCACTGGAACAGTGCCGTGGAAGGCATGGGTAACGTGGTTGCCAAGCAGAAGAACTATCATATTGCCAAGCCCTTCGACATTTCCTACGAAGCCCGCAGCGAAATGTGTCTGCTGATGGAAGAGGCCGGCATCCATATCAACTACCATCATCCCGAGGTCGGCGCTGCCGGTCAGTTTGAGATTGAGCCCCTGCTGGGCAAGATGTCCACCATGGCGGATGCCACCATGAACATCAAATATATCATCCACAACGTTGCCCGGAAGTACGGTCTGAGTGCTACCTTCATGCCCAAGCCCGTCTACGGGGAAGCAGGCAACGGCATGCACGTGCATATGCTCCTGCTGAAGGACGGCGAGCCCGTCTTCTCCGATGACAACGGCTATGCCCACCTGAGTGAAACCGCTCACTACTTCATGGGCGGTCTGCTGAAGCACATCGCTTCTCTGTGCGCTCTGACCAACCCCAGCACCAACTCCTTCAAGCGTCTGGTTCCCGGCTTCGAAGCCCCCGTCACCGTGGGCTATGCCACCTCCAACCGCAGTGCTGTTATCCGCATCCCTGCCTACGCAAAAGAGCCTGCTCTGCGTCGGTTTGAGTTGCGTAACCCCGATGCCACCTGCAACCCCTACTTCTGCTATGCCGCCATCCTGATGGCAGGTCTGGACGGCATCAAGAACAAGATTGACCCCCATGCCAACGGCTGGGGCCCCTACGACTTCAACCTCTTCCATCTGTCCGACGAGGAGAAGGCAAAGCTCACCGGTCTGCCCACTTCTCTGGAGGCTGCTCTGGATGCTCTGGAAGCCGACCACGATTACCTCACCGCCGGCGGCGTATTTCCCGAGGAGCTGCTCAAGAAGCTCATCGCCACCAAGCGGGAAGAATGCAGAAAGATTTCCGCGATCCCCCACCCCGTGGAATTCGACCTGTACTACAATCTGTAAGAAAACCGCCTGCCGCAAGTGTTCTTGCGGCAGGCTTTTTATCTTTCTCACCGGGTAATCAATCCGTCCCGGGCAAACGGTGAGATAAATTGTTGTTTAACTTACAACACAGGCGACTTGGCTCTCCCTTTGGGAGAGCTGGCACGCCGTAAGGCGTGACTGAGAGGGCAATCAGAAAAATGTTAGAATTTTTCTGATTTTCAGGAAAATGTGTCGTTATCGCCT
>JAFULI010000089.1 GCA_017473455.1 Oscillospiraceae bacterium | reverse complement strand
GTGCGCTCAATTTTGCTCTACAGGTTATCCACAGCGACAAAATAGAACAAAAAAAGACGGTGAGCCTCATTTCCGAAGCTCACCGCTTTTATTTTGGGACTTATTATACAGCCCCTTTTGTGTAAAATTAATTCTTGAGCTGCTTCACAGTCTGGTCAATGCCGGTAGCAGCCAGACCGGACACACCGCCAACCGCCGCTGCGGTGAGGTAGTCCGTTGCCGGGAAATCAGGCATACCAATCAAAAGTGCCAGAATGCCCAGTACAATGCCGCTGATGCCGCAGATGACGGGAATCCACTTGTTGGGGAGTTTGGTTGCCTTGACGATCAGACCGATGATGTACACGATCGCGGTGATCACCGCAACGGATGCAATTCCGAAATCCATACCTTTCACCTCCTTACAGCTCGATGCCTTCAATTTCTGCACGCATCGAAAGGATATGTGCATAGACCTTCATTACGTTCAACTGTGCCTCCAGAAGGTCATAGGAGCACTTGGGCTGGAAATGAAGCTCTCCGGCTGCCCACGCAGAAAGCAGGGATGTCAGCTTCCCAATGCGGATTTGCAACTGGTAGAATTCCGCCTTAAACCGCTCCTTGTAGTCAGAACTGTTCATCATGGAAACCGTGTCTTCGAGATGATCCATAGTTATTTCCTCCTAAAAATGTTCTGTGTCCAGCGGCAGGTGGTCTACCTGCTCCATCAGAGCATCGGCATCGCCGTTGCCGCCAAGACCATTGTGATATAAATCGTGCCAGTGGTGGAGTGAGCGGCGGTCATCCAGAGAAATCATTCTCTCCTTGATGTGCTGCTTCGCTCGCTCCTGAATGATGTACAGCATTATGTACCGCAGGGCTTTGTTCTGTACGTCTGCCTTTCCGGAGTGCTTATCCCTGCGGTTAATCAGGAATTGCACAAGGGTCACGGCACCGGTGACGAGGGCAGCGCCGCAGGAGCCGCCGATGATAGAGAGAATGACTTCCACCGCTGTCCTCCGTTACAAGCCCATCAGGGCTGCCCAGGTTGCCGGGCCGCAGCTTCCGTCCACCTGCAGAGCATTCTCCCTCTGGAAGGCTCTCAGCGCCTCCTCCGTGGCAGGGCCGAAAGAGCCATCCACTGCAAGGGCATAGCCGGTATGGCCGCTAAGCAGGGTCTGCAGGGCTTCTACGGTGTCATTCTTCATGCCACGCTTCAAAACCGGCAGCTTCAGGGAGATCTCCTGCACCGGAGCACCGCCGTGGGTTGCCACCAAAACCCCTTCATGTCCCACCCAGAACCGCTTGGAGGGGGAGGAGCCGATATGGACGAAGTCGCTGTACAGCCCGATGCGTTGGATGCCGATGCTCTCGGCATACCTCGCCACCTCTTCCGGGAGAATGCCCTCCACCCGAATGTCCGCCGCCATACCCTTCTTGTGATGGCTGCCGGGATCGCCGCCAACGAAAGCATTGTGCTTCTCGCACCGATAACCGCTGTTGACGTTGACACTTCTTCCGAAATGGTCACGGATTTTTTGCAGCCACACTACCAAATCATCATCCAGCTTTGTAACGGTGCAGTCCGGGTTATGACACTTGCACCGAAACTCCGACAGACGGAAGTTTTTGCTGAGCGGTTTCTGCTCGGTCTTTTTGTATTCTTTTACTGCCATAAAATCTCCTCCTTACGCTACCGGTTGGGTGGTAGTATCCAGCCAGTAGGATGCCACCGCCAAATCCCGGTCATGGACAAAATCTCTGCCACGCAGGTGGATACCCCCTTCGTACACGTCCACAATGTACCCCTGCGACAACTCTACCGCTGAGGTCAAGCTGTTGCTGTCGCTCAGCCCACGGGTAACCGTCAATGAAGGAATATGCACCGAATGGGTACCGAACAGCTTGTCATAGTTCGCCATGTCACTGCGTTCCTGCAATTCAAACTTGAAGTGGGTGTGACCGTGGAAGTGAATCACGTTTTTATAGTGTGTCAGCAGCCCCTTGAACCGAACAGAGTCGGCATGGCTTGCCAACTGCGTACCGGAATAGGCATTCAGAGGGTCACCGCTTCCTTCGGCGGTGGGGATGTGCATGAACAGGAAACAACGTTTGTTCTTGTTGGCTTCCAGCACACCTTCCAGCCAATCCAGTTCCCCTGCTTCAAACAGTCTGTCCTCATGGGAACTCATGACGCCGCACATGATAAACACATCCCCTTTGTATTCAAAGGTATAGTACAGCGGATGTCCAACGGTTTGCTCATAGTAATCACTGCTATTGTACAGGTATTCTTCATGGTTTCCGGCGGCAACGTGAACGGGCTTGTCCGGGATATAGGTGTCCACCACAGACTGATAGAACGTCAGTTCTTCCAATCTGCCCTTTTCCGTCAGGTCACCGCAGATACACAGAAAATCAATATCCGGATGGTCATTGTAATACCGGAATGCCTTTTGACAGTCCGGCACAGAGGTAGGGTAAATGGTGTTGCTTTCATCCAGATGGATGTCGCTGACCGCGCCAAAGGAATACAACCTTTTCCCCTTGTCCGCCCTCAGGCTGCCCAGACGGGCAAAGCCCACCCGGTCACCGTTTTTGTAAATTCCGATTCGCTTTGCTCCTGCCGGTGCGGTATTTTCCGGGATAAAGCCTTCATATCCAACCATTGTCCATCACTCCCACGTCACTTCCACGGTCAGGTCAAGTTCTGCCAGGGAAGGATACCCTTCCCCATTGGTCTTGACCATCAAATACTGTGTGCCGCCGGGGATTTCCTGTTCCGTAACGCCGTAATCCGTGAATGTCTGGACAGCCCCACGAATCCACTGGTCATTCTCCGCATCATAGGTCATGGGGGTGATGCTGATCCGCATCTTCGCGGCATCTTCGGGCAGATTGGGGAAGGAAATCTTGATTTTCGTCATTCCTTCCGGCACAGCAATGGGCTTGATGTCATCCCTCCGGGTGGTCAGACCGGAATCGGCATAGATGCCGGTAGTACCTTCGTTTCCGTAAACGCAGGCATAGGTCAGGGAAGCATCAGAAGCCGTATCCAGATAAACCTCCTTATTGCTTCCGTAGGTCATCAGTCCGGCAACAGCATAATACTGAACACCACCGGCATCGTAAGTGCCGATGGGAATGCGGTTTCCGTTCTCATCCTCATAGAAGAAGGAGTAAGTCCCTTCGGACAGTTCACCGGTCAGAACGATGTTCTTTTCATCATCCACCGTACCGAACACCGGGGTTGCCAGAGTGTCAAGAATCTCCTCCACGATCTCACTTTTCAGGGTCTGCCGATCCTGATCCGTCAAAAAAGTTACCGTCATAAAAGCCTCCTATTCCGTCATTTTCAGCTCACCGTCATGGACATACAGCTCGTAAACCCTGCCGGTCTGCCGGTCGGTGAGGGTAACACAATCCATACCGCCGATACCGTCCCCGGCGGTCATTTTCAACTGTCCATTCTCTGCAAACAGACGGTAAACCCTGCCGGTCTGCCGGTCTGCGAGAAGGAGAACATCCTTGTCTGTCCCGGAAGGAATGGAGACGGTTACAGCTTCCGAGCCATCATACACCGCCTCCACCGCTCCGGTGAAGGTCAGCTTGTGGGG
>JAFULI010000088.1 GCA_017473455.1 Oscillospiraceae bacterium | reverse complement strand
GATAAATTGTTGTTTGAAGTTCAATTACGCATATGTCACTTGCCTCTCCCTATGGGAGAGGTGCCCCCGAAGGGGGGCGGAGAGGGCATCGTGATTTTCTTAAAGAAAATCACATCGCCGCAGGCGATAACGACACATTTTCCTGAAAATCAGAAAAATTCCAACATTTTTATGATTGCCCTCTCAGTCACGCCTTACGGCGTGCCAGCTCTCCCAAAGGGAGAGCCAAGTCGCCTGTGTTGTAAGTTAAACAACAATTTATCGCTGTGTTTATATAACATAACGAAGGGGGCTGCCTCAAACAAGCTTTTTGAGACAGCCCCTAAATATTTATTCCGCGGAGATCAGGTAATAGTACACCGGCTGACCGCCATACAGCAGGTTCACATCGGCATCGGGGCAGACCTCAGCGAAGATGTCCGCCGCCTTCTGGGCATGCTTTTCCTTTACATCGTCACCGTAGTAGATGGTGATGTATTCCTTGCCCTCGGAGGCAACCTTCTTGGCAAGGGCTTTCAGCAGTACCTTGATATCCTTGCTGGTGCCAAACAGAGCCTTGCCGTACAGAGCCAGATAGTCACCCTCGTGGATGTCGTAGCCGTCGAAGTCGGAGTTTCTGGCAGCGTAGGTAATCTGCATGGTATCCACGGTATCCAGGGCATCGGTGAGGGCTTCGATGTTCTCCTCCTCGGTGCCGTCGGGGTTGAAGCTGAGCATGGCAGTGATGCCCTGAGGCACCGTCTTGCTGGGGATCACCACGACCTTCTTGGGAGTCAGGGCATCTACCTGCTCGGCAGCCATGATGATATTCTTGTTGTTGGGCAGAACGAAGACGATTTCCGCGGGTACCTGATTGACAGCCTCCAGAATGTCCTGAGTGCTGGGGTTCATGGTCTGACCGCCGGAAACCACCCGGTCTACTCCCAGATTCTTAAACACGTCCGCAATGCCGTCACCGGCGGAAACGGACACCACGCCGAAGGTTTTCTCCGGCTCGGCAATCTTGGGAGCCTTATCCGCGTCGCTCATCACCTTTTCGGTGTGCTGCAGACGCATATTCTCAATCTTAACGGTGACAAAGGAGCCGTAGTCGATAGCCTCATGCAGCGCCTTGCCGGGGTCATTGGTGTGGACGTGAACCTTGATAATCTCCTCATCGTCCACCAGCACCAGACTGTCGCCCAGACTGCTCAGGAATTCCCGGAGCTTCTCGGGGTCAAGGTCATTTTCCCGGGAGATGATGAACTCGGTGCAGTAGGTGAAGGTGATGTCATCGGTATCGAAATCACCGAAGTCCGCCTGGTCCTTCACAGCGGTGTCGGAGGACTCGGGAGCGATGATCTCCTCGCCCCGCAGAGCGCAAAGCATTGCCTCCAGCGCCACCAGCCAGCCCTTACCGCCGGCATCCACAACCCCTGCCTTCTTCAGCACCGGGTTCTGGTTGACGGTATTGGCAAGCGCGACCTTGGCTTCCTCAATGGCAGCCTCGTGGACGTACTCGATGTGGTTGTTCTTCTTGGCAGCCTTCCGTGCCTTGGCAGCAGCCAGACGGGCAACGGTCAGGATGGTACCCTCGGCAGGCTTCATAACCGCCTTGTAAGCGGCATCCACGCCCTCCTGCAGAGCCTCTGCCCACAGAACACCGTCGCACTCCTCCTCGCCCTTGAGCTTCCGGGAAATGCCCCGGAACAGCAGGGAAAGGATAACACCGGAGTTACCTCTTGCGCCCCGAAGCATGGCGGATGCCGCCACGGCAGCAGCCTTCTCAAGAGTGGGGTCTTCGGTCTTGCGCAGGTCGGCAGCGGCGGAATTGATGGTCATAGCCATATTCGTACCGGTATCGCCGTCGGGCACAGGGAACACGTTCAGCTCATTGAGAGCCTGCTTATTGATTTCAATGGCGGCAGCAGCGCTGATAATCAGTCTGCGTAAATCCGCTCCGTTGATTGTCTGTTTCAAAATATTACCTCCGTCGTTATCCAATCATCATGGAGTCAATGTAGACATTTACTGCACGAACCTTGGTGCCGGTGGTCTGGGTGACCACGTAGCTGACCTCGGAAATGATGGATGCGCCCACAGCATTGAGGTTCACGCCGTTATCCACCATAATGTGAAGGTCGATGGAAATAGTATTATCCTCATGGAAGTGGATGCGAACACCCTTGCCCATGGATTCCTTGCGAAGCAGGTGATACACGCCGTCGGTAACGGAACGGGCAGCCATGCCCTTAACACCGAAGCAGTTGGAAGCAGCAGTGCCGGCAATGTCGGTGTAGACACCGGCGGTGACGGTAACAGAACCGTTTTCATTGTCGTGACGGATCATAATTTTACCTCCTTATGAAGCTGCGCTCAGATCATGCTGGCTTCCCAGCACTCCGGAGCGGTCAGGCCCATCATCTTCACCACAGTGGGAGCCACGTTGGCAAGGCCGTAGCTGCCGTCGAGAATCTTCCAGTCGTGATCCTTGTCGTAGATGATGAAGGGTACGGGATTCAGGGAGTGGGCAGTACGCACAGCGGTCTTGCCCTTCTTGGTTTCGGTCATCTGGTCGGCATTGCCGTGGTCAGCGGTGATGAGCACGGTGTAGCCGTACTTGTCGGCGGCATCGAGAATTGCCTTCAGGCTGGCATCCACACACTCCATGGCATAGACCACCGCGTCCATTGCGCCGGTGTGACCCACCATGTCGCCGTTGGGGTAGTTGCAGCGCAGGAAGCCGAACTTGCCGGAAGCCATAGCTGCCACCATCTTCTCGGTGATTTCCTTGGACTTCATAGCGGGAGCCTGCTCGAAGGGAATGACATCGGAGGGAACTTCCTCGTAAACCTCCAGCGCCTCATCGACCTTGCCGGAGCGGTTGCCGTTCCAGAAGTAGGTGACGTGGCCGTACTTCTGCGTTTCGGACAGCGCGTACTCGGTAATGCCGGCAGCGCAGAGCACCTCGGTCAGGGTGTTGGTGATCACGGGAGGCTGCACCAGATAGTTCTCGGGGATATTCAGGTCGCCGTCGTACTGCAGCATGCCTGCAAACTTGACGCCGGTGTAGTCGCCACGGTCGAACTTGTCGAAGTCCTTGCGGTCGAAGGCAAGAGAGATCTCCTGCGCCCGGTCGCCACGGAAGTTGAAGAGAATGACGGAATCGCCGTTGTTGATCTTTGCCACGGGCTCGCCGTTTCTTGCCACCACGAAGGCAGGTAGATCCTGGTCGATGCAGCCGGTCTCGGCACGGTAGGTCTCAATGGCTTCGGCAGCGGAGGCAAACATTCTGCCCTGTGCCTGCACATGGGTGCGCCAGCCCTTTTCCACCATGCCCCAGTTGGCTTCGTAACGGTCCATAGTCACCTGCATACGGCCGCCGCCGGAGGCGATGGCATAGTCGCAGCCGTCGGCATTCAGCTCAGCCAGAACCGCCTCAAGCTGACCGACGTACTCCAAAGCGGAGGTGGCAGGAACATCTCTGCCGTCCAGCAGGATGTGGCAGTAAGCCTTCTTCACACCCTCTGCCTTTGCCTGACGGAGCAGAGCAATCAGGTGAGAGATGTTGGAATGGACATTGCCGTCGGACAGCAAGCCAAGGAAGTGCATTGCCTTCCCCTCGGCATTGGCAACCAGAGCCTTCCAGGTAGCGCTGGCGAACAGCACACCGTTTTCGATGGACTCACCCACCAGCTTTGCGCCCTGAGAGTAAACCTGACCGCAGCCCAGAGCGTTGTGGCCCACCTCGGAGTTGCCCATATCCTCATCGGAGGGCAGACCGACGGCAGTGCCGTGAGCCTTCAGGTAAGTATGAGGGCAGGTAGCCAGCAGAGTATCCAAAGTGGGAGTCTTGGCAACCGCAACCGCGTCACCGCTGCCGCCGTCACCCTTGCCCACGCCGTCCATAATCACTAAAACAACAGGCTTTTCCATATGATAACCTCCAAAAAACGATTGTAATCGCAAAGATTGCAGTATATTGGTTGTATTATTTTACATCATAATTACAAAAGTTACAACCCATTTTTTTAACTTTTTCCGAAATCACGAAAAATCCCCCGGTTGCGGTGCCGTTTTCGGCACTTTCCCCGGAGGATGTTAAGAAAGTTTTAATCAAAACCGGCTTTCCCGGCTTATTTTTTCCGTCTGCACAGGAAATAAACACCCACGCAAACACCGATTACAATGACAGCTTCCACCAGAATCATCTGCAGAGAGTTCAGGGAAAAACCGCCGGATGGCTCTTCCTCGTAGACCACGTTGCCGTTTTCCTGGGTATGAACCTCACCGGCTGCCAACGCAGCCACCGGCAGCATCACCGCCGCCACCACACACAGCACCATCAGCAGTGCCAGCACTCTTTTGAACATCATGTTACCTCCCGACCCGGAAACTGTATTTTCCCTTATTTTACCACACAGCATCCTAATGTCAAGAGCTTTTTCCACCTTTTTCAGGTTTTTTTCAAATATGAATTGCCCCAACCAAATGTTCCGCCCGGCACAATTCATGCCATCAGGCAATTCACTGCGAAGCCAATTCATGCCGTCAGGCAATTCACGGCGAAGCCAATTCATGCCATCAGGCAATTCATGGCGAAGCCAATTCATGCCCGGATGGGCAATTCATGCCGTCAGGCAATTCATGGCGAAGCCAATTCATGCCAACGGCAATTCATGGCGAAGCCAATTCATTCTTAATTAATCGTTCCTTCCGAGCGTTGGAAGAGTTGGGTAATTCTTTGCCGCAGGGCGATGGCTTCCGGAGTATCGGAAGTGCCGAAGGTATCGATCCACTGCGCCGAGGCTGCCTGAGCATCCTTCAGTGTCTGCAGATCGCAGCTCAAGTCCGCCACACGGAAGGCAGGCAATCCCGACTGACGGGAACCGAAGAAATCTCCGGGGCCACGAAGCCGCAGATCCTCCTCCGCGATCCGGAAGCCGTCGTTGGTTTTGCACAGCGCCTTCAGTCGGGCAACGGTATCCGGATTTGCGTTTCGGGTGGTGAGAATGCAGTAGCTTTTGGCGCTGCCTCTGCCCACTCTGCCCCGAAGCTGATGAAGCTGGGAAAGCCCGAAGCGGTCGGCATCCTCAATGACCATCAAGGTAGCATTGGGTACGTCCACACCCACCTCAATCACCGTGGTGGCAACCAGAATGTCCCCCTGCCCCGCGGCAAAAGCCCCCATGATCTCGTCCTTTTCCGAGCCTTTCATCTGACCGTGGAGGAGCATCACCCGTAAATCCGGAAACACCGACTGTCCCAAAGTCTGCGCCCAGACTTCCGCCGAACGCAGGGACAATTCTTCGTTCTCCTCCACCGCCGGACAGACCACGAAGCACTGGTGTCCTTCGTTCACCTGCTTGCGGATGAAGGCATTGATTCTCGCCCGATAGCTCTCCCCCACCAGAAAGGTATCCACCTTCTGCCGTCCGGGAGGCAGCTCGTCGAGAATGGACACATCCAGATCTCCGTACATAATCAGCGCCAGGGTTCTGGGAATGGGGGTTGCGGACATCACCAGCACATGGGGATCGCAGCCCTTGGCAGACAGGGCACTTCTCTGGGCAACACCGAAGCGGTGCTGCTCGTCGGCAATCACCATGCCCAAATCCGAAAATACGGTGGTATCCGTCAAAAGGGCATGGGTGCCAACCACCAGATCCACCATACCCTGAGAAATCAGTTCCCGGGTCTGTCGCTTTTCCTTTTCCCGCATGGAGCCGGTGAGCAGTGCCACCCGTACCCCCAGAGGAGCAAAGAGATTGGAGAGCGAGCGGTAATGCTGCTCTGCCAGAATTTCCGTCGGTGCCATCAGCGCCGCCTGACGGTGGTTTTCTGCCGCCAGAAACGCGGCAGCCGCCGCCACCATGGTCTTGCCGCTGCCCACATCGCCCTGAACCAGACGGTTCATAGGCTTTCCGGAAGCCACATCCTCACAGATTTCGGCAATGGCACGGCTCTGGGCGCCGGTAAGCCGGAAGGGCAGCGCCCCGTAAAAACGGGTCAGGTCGGTATGTTCATAAGGAGAAATCCGCTTCTCCTCCCGGGCAGAGCGCAGCAGCGCAAGTCCTGCGGAAAACACGAAAAATTCCTCAAACACCAGCCGCCGCTTGGCAAGCTCCGCCTCCTGCATGGATGCCGGCTCGTGAATCGCCTGATATGCCCGCTCTGCCGGCAAAATGCCGTACTGCCGACGTACCGCCTCGGGAATAATCTCCGCCGGAGGGTCGCAGATTGCCAGCGCCTGACGGAGAGTTCTGAGGAGCACCGCATTGGAAAGTCCGGCGGTCAGGGGATACTTGGGAAGAATCCGACGGGTCAGTACCGCCGGGGCATCCGGCCGCTCAAACACCGGAGAGGTCATGCCGTAGCCGGCATAATCCCCGGTAAGCGTACCGTAAAAGATATACTCCGCCCCGTACTGAAGCTGGTCGGTGGCAAATTTCTGATTAAAAAAGGTCAAATTCAGCCGTCCGGTATGGTCTGCCACCTGCACACGGGTCAAATCCAGACCCTTGCGGATATGGTGGGTACGGGGGGTATTCATCACCACCGCACGGAAGCAGGCAGGAACATCCACCTGCAAATCCCCGATGGTCACCAGACGGGTGCGGTCCTCATAGCCTCTGGGGAAATGACAGATCAGATCCCCAAGGGTGTAAATATTCAGTTGGGCGAACTGCTTCGCCCGGGAGGGCCCCACACCTTTTAATATGGTAATCGGGTCTGTGAGCCTAGCCATATACAGCACCTCATTTTTTGCTTTCAATATGAAAAAACTCCCTCCGGAAAACGGGAGGGAGATATTTTCAGAGAAATCAGGCCATAGCGTTCAGCTTCAGGGTCAGGCTGCTCTTCTTGCGGGCAGCGTTGTTCTTGTGCAGAAGACCCTTCTTCACAGCCTGGTCAACAGCCTTAACAGCGGCAACGTAAGCAGCCTGAGCGGCAGCCTTATCGCCGGAAGCCAGAGCAGCCTCGAACTTCTTCAGGGCAGTCTTCAGGGCGGACTTGTTGGCCTTGTTCTTCTCGTAAGCGATCTTGGAAGAAATGACATCCTTCTTAGAGGACTTAATGTTGGGCATATTCACACCTCCTATTCTTCAGAGTTTCATACAGTTTCACATTATAACTCTATTTTCTATTAAAATCAATCCCCTTTTTGAAAAAATTTTTCCGCACAGATAAATTGTTGTTTGAAGTTCAATTACGCATATGTCACTTGCCTCTCCCTATGGGAGAGGTGCCCCCGAAGGGGGCGGAGAGGGAATCGTGATTTTCTTAAAGAAAATCACATCGCCGCAGGCGATAACGACAAATTTTTCTGATTGCCCTCTCAGTCACGCCTTACGGCGTGCCAGCTCTCCCAAAGGGAGAGCCAAGTCGCCTGTGTTGTAGGTTAAACAACAATTTATCTTACACTCCCGACGAAGGATATCTGGTATCTTGTATCTTGTATCTTGTATCTTGTATCTCGCATCTCGCATCTCATAT
>JAFULI010000087.1 GCA_017473455.1 Oscillospiraceae bacterium | reverse complement strand
GATAAATTGTTGTTTGAAGTTCAATTACGCATATGTCACTTGCCTCTCCCTATGGGAGAGGTGCCCCCGAAGGGGGGCGGAGAGGGCATCGTGATTTTCTTAAAGAAAATCACATCGCCGCAGGCGATAACGACACATTTTTCTGATTGCCCTCTCAGTCACGCCTTACGGCGTGCCAGCTCTCCCAAAGGGAGAGCCAGGTCGCCTGTGTTGTAAGTTAAACAACAATTTATCGGAAATTTTGTAAATTCCGTGTTTGGTTTTATCTAATTCACTGGAGATGACCTAAACGAAATTATGTTTGAATTCCACTTGTAAGCTGACTGAAATTGTGGTATAATAACTTGAAATACCAAAGTGAGGTGATGGGCTTGGTTGAAACCATTCGTATCCAGGGAGCCCGGGAGAATAATCTGAAAAATGTGGATTTGACGATTCCCAGAGATAAACTGGTGGTCTTTACCGGTTTAAGTGGCTCCGGCAAGTCCAGCCTGGCTTTTGACACTATTTACGCGGAAGGTCAGCGGCGCTATGTCGAGAGCCTCAGCTCCTATGCACGCCAGTTTCTTGGACAGATGGATAAGCCGGATGTAGATTCCATTGATGGACTCTCTCCTGCAATTTCCATCGATCAGAAGACCACCTCCCGTAATCCGCGGTCTACTGTTGGTACGGTAACGGAAATCTATGACTATCTTCGTTTGCTTTGGGCGAGGGTGGGAATTCCCCATTGCCCCAAATGCGGCAAGGTTATCAGCCGTCAGACCATTGATCAGATTGTTGATCGTATCGAAGCCATGGAGCAGGGAACAAAGTTTATTGTTCTTTCTCCTGTGATCCGTGGAAAGAAGGGTGAGCATCAAAAGGTATTTGAGGATGCCCGTAAAAGCGGATTTGCCCGTGTTCGGGTGGATGGTATTCTCTATGACCTGAACGAGCAGATCCCTTGTGAAAAGAATAAAAAGCATAATATCGAACTTGTGGTTGACCGCCTGGTCATTCGGGAAGGGCAACGCCGTAGACTGGCGGACTCCATTGAAACTGCCTGCTCTCATTCCGGTGGTTTGGTTATTATCCAGCTTCCCGGCAGCAATGAGGAACTGAGCTTTTCCCAGAATTATGCCTGCGAAGATTGTGGTATTAGTTTGACTGAGCTGGAGCCTCGAATGTTTTCCTTTAATAATCCAGCAGGTGCGTGCCCCAGTTGTACCGGTTTGGGATTTCAGTTGGTGCCGGATGAAGATTTGGTGATCCCGGATAAGACAAAATCCATTTTTGACGGTGCAATTCAGGTTTCCGGCTGGAGCAGTGCCCGTACGGATTCTATTTTTCGGATGTACTTTGAAGCGTTGGCACAGAAGTACCGCTTTTCTTTGACAGTTCCGGTTCAGGAATTGCCCAGAGAAGCACTGGATATAATCCTTCACGGAACAAAAGGCGAAAAGCTCCGCATGACCTATAACCGAGGCACCGGAATGGGTGTTTTGGAACAGCCCTTTGAGGGCATTATGAACAATATCTCCCGTCGCTATCGGGAAACCCAGTCGGATGCTGCCCGTAAGGAGCTGGAGGAATGCATGGCTTCCGCACCTTGTCCGCAATGCGGCGGTGACCGCTTGTCTGCGATTGCCCGTGCGGTTACTGTTGGCGGTATCGGTATCATGGATTTCTGCCGTTTGAGCATTCGGGAGGGGCTTGCCTTCATGGAGAACCTTCAGCTTGATGGCAATATGGCTCTGGTTGCTGAGCAGATTGTTCGGGAGATTAAAGCCCGTCTGCAGTTCCTGATGGATGTAGGTCTGCAATATTTGACCTTATCCCGGGCGGCAGGTACCCTCTCCGGTGGCGAAAGCCAGCGAATTCGTCTGGCTACCCAAATCGGTTCTTCCCTGATGGGTGTGCTGTATATTCTGGATGAGCCGTCCATTGGTCTGCATCAGAGGGACAATGACAAGCTGCTGGCAACACTTCGCAGTCTTCGGGATCTGGGGAATACGCTGATTGTGGTTGAGCATGACGAGGATACCATGCGTGCCGCGGATTATATTGTGGATGTTGGGCCCGGGGCAGGTTCCAGAGGCGGAGAAATTGTTGCCGCCGGTACGCTGGAGGATATCATTGCTGAGCCTCGCTCCATCACCGGACAGTATCTATCCGGGGTGAAAAAGATTCCTGTTCCCGCAAATCGGCGGCAGGGTAACGGACAAACCCTGGATGTGGTTGGTGCTCAGGAAAATAACCTGAAAGGTATCGATGTTTCCATCCCTCTCGGTACTCTAAGCTGCGTTACCGGTGTTTCCGGTTCCGGTAAATCCAGTCTGGTGGGGGAGGTTTTGAACAAGACTCTCCTTGGCAGACTCAACCATGCCCGTACCCGTCCCGGTAAATGCCAATGTGTCCGGGGCATGGAGCATCTGGACAAGGTGATTGACATCGACCAAAGCCCCATCGGCAGAACACCCCGTTCCAATCCTGCAACGTATACCGGACTGTTCAATGATATCCGGGAGCTGTTTGCTTCCACCTCGGATGCGAAACTCCGTGGATATGGCCCCGGACGGTTCAGCTTTAATGTCAAAGGCGGACGGTGCGAGGCCTGCTGCGGTGACGGTCTCGTGAAAATTGAAATGCACTTTCTGGCTGATGTTTACGTCCCCTGCGAGGTTTGCCGTGGCGCCCGTTACAATCGGGAAACCCTTGAGGTCCATTACAAGGGGAAAAACATCTCCGAGGTTCTGGATATGACAGCAGAGGAAGCGGTGACTTTCTTTGAAAATCATACAAAAATCCACCGCAAGGCTCAGGCACTGGTAGAAGTAGGTCTGGGTTATGTAAAACTGGGGCAATCCAGTACCACCCTTTCCGGTGGTGAAGCCCAGCGGGTGAAACTGGCTGCGGAACTGTCCCGGGTGTCTACCGGGCGAACGATTTACATTCTGGACGAGCCGACTACGGGACTCCATGCTGCGGACGTTCACAAGCTGATTGATGTGCTTCAGAAGCTGGTGGATGCCGGCAATACTGTGTTGGTGATCGAACACAATCTGGATGTGATCAAGACTGCGGACTATATCATTGACCTTGGACCTGAGGGTGGTGCGGATGGCGGCTATCTGGTGGCTTGCGGCACTCCGGAGCAGATTGCGGATACCCCTGACAGTTATACCGGTCATTATCTGAAGCCTTACCTCTAAAAAATACCCTGCCGGTTTTCCGGCAGGGTACGGGTTACTTGGTGGGCTTGTAAAGATGGGCAGGCAGGACGTCCGAAAGTTCCAGCAGCCCGTGATCCCGTTCTCCGGCATAGTCAACCCGGGGAAGAGGGGAGCGAACGGTGGCTGTTTTGGGATGGGAGATCGAGATGCTCATGGTGACACGGGTAGTGAAACCTTCCGGGCTGTCGATGAGCACCGTACCTTCGTGTACCATTGCGGCGCAGCGAACCAGAGCAAGACCCAGCCCCAGTCCGACCAGAGGGGATTCCAACCCCGGCTCCCGTTGATAGCTGCGGAACACATTACCGGCGGAAGACCAGTCAATACCGTGACCCTGATCGGTAACGCTGTAATACAGTTTTTTGCCGTTTCGGGTCAGGGTAACGCGGATGACACTACCGGGATCGGAGTGTTTGATCGCATTGGATATCATGTTATACAATGCCCGTTCCAGCAAATCCTCGTCGATCAGGCAGGGAATTTGCTCTCTGGGCAGGGAGTACTCCAGTTTCATGGAACATTCCCCTGCCAATACGGAGATATACTCCAGCAGTTCTGCGGTGATGGATACTACATCCCGGTAACTTTTGTGTCCGGAGGTACCTTCGGCATAGCGGAAGGTGTCGGACATATTGCAAACCATTCGGTGCATCTGATACAGTCCCCGGTTGATTTGCTCTGCAAGGCCTTCTGCTTCCGGAGCGTTAACCCCTTCCAGCATGGGGAGCAGGCGGTTAACATTGAGCATCACCTCAAACAGCGGTGAGCGGAATTTGGAGGAAATCAGCGACATTGTCCGCAGAGCCAGCTCCTGAGAATCCTGCTCCATAACAAAAATATCGCCTGCTTCCGTATGGGAAACGCTGAAGGGAAGCTCCTGCCCTCCGTGGCAGAGAGTCAGAAAAAGAAAACCTTCCGTAAAGCCCTGATAGTCCTCAATACCCGCGGACAAAAGCTGAGAAATGGGAGTGCCGGGCTGAAGCAGCAGCTTCAGTGCATCCTCATTACAGTGGGTAATGACACCGTCCTGAACACAAAAGGCAGGGCATTGAATCAAATTCAGCATATCGGGAAATCCTGAATGATGGATCATATCAAACCTCCTTGGGATATATCATGTGCAGTTTCCCAAAAAATATCGTGGAACCTCACACAGTACCACTAATTACGATAATATTACCTTTATTCTAACTGATAGCAATTAAAATAGCAAGTGCTATTCTTACGGAGGTGGAAGAAATGTCGATACACGCAGGTCACCGTCAGCGGTTGAAGGATCGCTTCCTGCAAGAGGGGCTGGACGGTTTTACGGACATTCAGGCGTTGGAGTTGCTGCTGTTTTATTGCATCCCCCGTCAGGATACCAATGAACTGGCACACAGACTGCTGAACCGTTTCGGCAGCTTGTATCAGGTACTGGAAGCAGATGTGGAGACCCTCATGCAGGTTGAGGGTATTGGAGCGAATGCGGCAACGTTTTTGAAGCTGATTCCTGCCGCCGGGAGATACTATTATGTGGATCGAACCCGGCATATTGATCAGCCTCTTTTGACCACAGAGGCTTGCGGACAGTATTTGCTTTCCCACTTCCATGGGCGGTGCAACGAAACGGTATTTCTGCTTTGTCTCGATGCAAAATGTAAAGTGCTCTCCTGCCGCTTGCTGGGGGAGGGCGGTATCAATTCTGCCGGAGTTCCCGTCCGACGGGTGGTGGAGGTGGCGCTGAATGACAAAGCTACTTCTGTGGTACTGGCGCATAACCACCCCAGCGGTATCGCACTGCCCTCTCAGGAGGATATCGCCACGACCTTGCGCATTGCCGGTGCGTTGGAGGCGGTGGAGGTACTTTTGGCAGACCATCTGATATTTGCAGATGAGGATTATATTTCTATGGTGCAGTCCGGGTATTATCGTCCGGATGTAGTATCCAGTTGACGGAAGGGGTTGGTGTTTTGGATCATTTTGAATTGGTATCGGAATACCGTCCCACCGGCGACCAGCCGGCGGCGATTGAAAGTCTGTCTGTCGGTGTTGAGAACGACCTGAAAGAGCAGGTTTTGTTAGGTGTTACCGGCTCCGGTAAGACCTTCACGATGGCAAATATCATTGCCAGGGCAAACAAGCCCACCCTGGTGCTTGCCCATAATAAGACCCTTGCGGCACAGCTTTGCTCGGAATTTCGGGAATTCTTTCCGAATAATGCCGTGGAGTACTTTATCTCCTACTACGATTATTACCAGCCGGAGGCGTACATTGCCCATACCGATACCTATATCGAGAAGGATGCCTCTGTGAACGAGGAAATTGACCGCCTGCGCCACAGCGCCACTTCGGCACTGTTTGAGCGTCGGGATGTGATTGTCGTGTCCTCGGTGAGTTGTCTGTACGGCTTGGGTGACCCTATTGACTATAAGAGCATGGTAATCTCCCTGCGGGTGGGGCAGGAGCGACCCATGGATGACATTCTACGCAAGCTCACAGAGATTCGTTACGAGCGGAACGATCTGGACTTCTCCAGAAACAAGTTTCGGGTTCGGGGGGATACCCTTGAGGTCTACCCGGCATATTGGTCGGGGAAAGGGATCCGCATTGAATTCTTTGGGGATGAAGTGGATCGGATTTCCGAAATCAACGCGGTTTCCGGTGTTGCGGAGCGGTATCTGGATCATGTGGCGATTTATCCTGCCAGCCATTATGTGGCATCCCGTGAGAAACTCCAGCGAGCTATGGCGGAAATCAGTCGGGAATGTGATGAGCAGGTTGCATTCTTCCGGGCGCAGGATAAGCTGATTGAAGCCCAGAGAATTGCCCAGCGCACCAACTATGACTTGGAAATGCTGACGGAAATCGGCTTTTGTAATGGTATCGAGAACTATTCCCGGGTCATTCAGGGCAGAGCACCCGGCACACCCCCCACAACCCTGCTGGATTACTTTCCGGATGATTTTCTGCTGTTTATCGACGAAAGCCATGTGACCCTGCCCCAGTGCCGGGCTATGTATGCCGGCGACCGAAGCCGTAAGGATGCGCTGGTGAACTATGGTTTCCGCCTCCCCTCCGCTTATGATAACCGCCCTCTGAACTTTGAGGAGTTCACCGGAAAGCTCAATCAGGTGATATATGTGTCTGCGACTCCGGGAGATTATGAGCTGAGCCGCTCTGCCCAGACGGTGGAGCAGGTCATCCGACCCACGGGCTTGCTTGACCCCGTAGTGGAGGTCAGACCCATTGACGGACAGATTGATGACCTGATTGGGGAAATCAATGCCCGTGCGGCGAAAAACGAACGGGTACTGGTCACCACGTTGACGAAAAAGATGGCAGAGGATTTGACTGTGTACCTGCAAAAAGCAGGGATCAAGGTTCGCTATATGCATTCTGATATCGGCGCCATGGAGCGGATGGAGATTATCCGTGATTTGCGTATGGCGAAATTCGATGTTCTGATTGGTATTAACCTGCTTCGGGAAGGTCTTGACCTGCCGGAGGTCAGCCTTGTGGCAATTCTGGATGCGGATAAGGAAGGTTTCCTGCGAAGCCAGACCAGCTTGATTCAGACCATTGGCAGAGCCGCGAGAAATGCCGAGGGTAAGGTGATTATGTATGCGGACAATATTACCCCCTCTATGCGTATAGCTATAGACGAAACGGAGCGCCGTCGGGGAATCCAGAATGCCTATAATCAGGCCCATGGCATTGTGCCGAAGACGGTAATCAAGTCCGTCCGAGACCTGATTGAAATCTCCGCTCCTACTGCTGAGCGTAAGGGCAGGAGCGGTGTCAAGATGACCAAGGCGGAGAAGGAAAAGGAAATCGCCCGTCTGGAAAAGCAGATGCGGGAGGCTGCCCGTATGATGGAATACGAATATGCCGCCCTCCTACGGGATCAAATCATAGAACTCCGTGGCAATACCTGAATAAAACCCCTGCGTGTCAAAGCACGCAGGGGTTTAATATTACATAGACTGGATATACTGAAGAAGTGCGGCGATATCGCCGTGAGGATAGGCGGAGATATCAGCACCATGCTTGTTAATCAGACATTCGGTCAGAAGGAAAACGGGAATGCCCAGCTTTTGTGCTGCCACATCTTCTACGGCATCATTGCCCACCATCAGGCATTCCTCAGGCTTTGCCCCCAGCTTGTCCAGCACTTCCTGATAATACAAAGGATTGGGCTTGCAGAAGCTGCTGTTTTCGTAAGTGGTAAACAGGGCAAAATCAGACTGTTCCAACCCAGCCCATTGCATTCTGGTTTCTGTGGCAATGGAGGGGAAAATGGGGTTGGTGGCAAGGGCAAGGGTAAAGCCCATTTCTTTCAGCTTGCGAATCAGACCGGGAACTTCGGGATTGTAGCCACAGCTTTTGCGCAAGTCGGGGAAGCTCTCCACATAAAAGCGATAAAAAATCGGCTCACAGTTCCGGGCATCTTTGCCGTAAACATCTGTGAATGCATCCCAGAAGGCTTCCTCATTGGTTCGGGAGCCGTCATTTTTGATCATGGCGCCGGTGCTTTTCCAGATGGTCTGAACCAGTGCCTCCGGGTCATAGCCATAGGGAACCATATGCTTGGCAAGACCGCCAAAATAGGCTTTTACAAAGACGTCCTGATCCATGGGCAGCAAAGTGCCATCCAGATCAAAGAGAATATAACGCAGGGACATAGCATTTCCTCGTTTCATTAAATTACCCGGCTATTATATGATTGAAAACCGGGGATGTCAAGTTTCAATCGGGAGGGACAGCGGTGATAATCGGAATTGGTGCGTTGACGGTGGTGGCATTGGTGCTGGGAAGTGCCTATTATGCTTACCGCATAGCCTTTTATGTACCCCCTGAGCATCAGGAAAATATATTCGAACTGCCAAGGGGCGCGGACGTTGCGGAAAAACGGGAAACCATGGTGGAAAGCATCCGCCAGCTCAGCGCATTGCCTTATGAGGCGGTGACCATTACCTCCGATGATGGAACGGAGTTGTTCGGTCGATATTATCATACAAAAGATGGCGCACCGGTGCAGTTGCAGTTTCATGGCTATCGGGGCAGCGCCATGCGGGATTTTTGCGGCGGTACAACGTTGGCACGGAAACTGGGGCATAATGTGCTGGTGGTGGATCAGCGCTGCCATGGGCATAGTCAGGGCAATACCATCACCTTCGGTGTGCTGGAGCGATACGATTGCCGCTGCTGGGCGAGGTATGCTTACAGCCGTTTTGGGGAGGATACCCCTTTGTTTTTATCCGGTGTTTCCATGGGAGCGGCAACGGTGCTGATGGCATCGGATCTGGAGCTCCCCGGGACTGTGTGCGGCATTATTGCGGACTGTCCCTATTCCTCACCCCGTGCCATTATTGCCAAGGTAGCAGGGGAGATGGGGCTTCCGGGAAAGCCAGCGGCGGCGGTTTGCGGTTTGGGGGCTATGCTTTACGGTCGGTTTCGGGTAGGGGCAGCCAGTGCGGTGAAAGCAGTCCGTTCTACAAAGCTGCCGATCCTGCTCCTGCATGGGGAAGCGGATACTTTTGTCCCCTGCGACATGAGCCGGGATATTTACGAAGCCTGTGCCTCAGATAAGGAACTGGAAACCTTCCCCGGAGCTACCCACGGAATGTGCTACCTGCAAGACCCCCAACGTTACGAAGCCACCGTCCGGGCATTCTTAGACCGCTGCCTGAAGCTTCGTGTCACGCATAATAAAGAGCGGTGAAGGATTGTTTGAAACCCCAATGAATAAACCCGGGCTGCCATGCACGGCAGCCCGGGATTCATTATGCGGTGATGTTTTCGGGGGAAACGGTAGGCTCAGGCTCTACGGAGGGGTCTGTGGGACCGTCGGCAGGGTCTGAAGGTTCGTCAGTGGGGTCTGTGGGAGTGGGTTCGTCGGTGGGGTCGGTGGGATCCTCCGTAGGCTCTGTGGAGGGTTGTTCGGACTCAATCCGCACCTGAATTTGATCCTGCTTGACGTAGGCAGAGGTGGAAACCTGCAAAGAGGACAGCAGCTCACCGGTCTCCCGGTCGTACTTATCCATGTAGACATCCACATCGTAGCCGGTGATGCCTTCCTGAAGGATATCGCCGTCCTTCTGGCCAAGAACGTTGTCCTTGTCTACGTACTGATACAAAATCTGAGGGGCCTTCTTGCTGACGTTTTTGGCGGTGAGTTTGATATCGTAGTTCAGAGAATTCACGCCCGTCAGCGCCACGGTTACCTGACTGCCCTCTACGGAAGCGAGGATGCGGATGGGAGAGCCGGTGTTGTTCCGGAACCGCAGGTCATAGCTGCTGCCGTCCACATAGGCATCCAGACCCAGCTCACAGAAGTCAATCTGATACTTGTGGTTGTGCCGCTCGATGATATCCAGATTGGCATTCAGGGCACAGTAGTACAAAGCAGAGGCAACCTGACTGATACCGCCGCCCATGATGCTGCCGTTGTACTGGCTGACAGGGGCTTTGCTGTAACCGTTGCGGATGGAGAGCTTACCCAAAGTATCATTGAAGGAGAATTCCTCACCCTCTTTGATGACAAAATCCTGCAGCTTGATAATGGCATTGGCAATGTTCTTGTCCCGCTCAGTAGATTTCAGATTGCTTTCGGCGGTGTACTGTCCTAAAACGTCACGGAACATATCCTCGCCCAAATCCTCCACCTTAATGGCGGGCATCAGGAATTCCAGAGTCAGCTCAATGGTCTGACCGTATTCCGCCTGATCGATTTGGGACTGCAGATCCTTAACGTCAAAGCCGTAGCCATAAACTTCAGGGATGACCTCAAGGGTGGTGGGGTCGATGGTGGCGTTTTCCGGCTTCATGCAGTGGGTTTGGAAAATGGCTTCCGCATCGGGCTTACCCGGCTCGGTGAGGTTAGGGGCTTTGTAAACCACGGTCAGCTCGTTCATGCTGTAGGCATCCAGAACATGGTCATAGATGTCGCCGTCATCCAGAATATATTCCGGAGTACCCATAACAATGGTCAGCACCTGATGCTGCACCTTCAAATCCGGATGCTCGGCATCGTAAGCAGGACGGTCACCGGTGATGGTCACGGTGGGTTCGGTCATCTGACTGCTGTAAGAGTTGCAGAAGTCGGTGATGGTCGACTGGATGTAGGCCAGGTTCAGATCCAAATAGGGGAGCAGGGGGATGGTGTAGGAGTTCTTTTTGGCAGCTTCTTTGGCCTTTTTCAAATCGCTTGCCGAGCCTGTACGGCCGTAGTCGTAGGCGGCTTGGGCAACAGCATCCACATCCAAAGCGGCTTTGGTGTCCTCAGGGGACAGCACAATGGAGGTATCCGGCAGCTTCACCACCATGTCGGTTTTGCTGAAGGTGTTGTCGGTGGCGAGATGCAGCGCGTTTTTTGCTTCCTCCAGGGTCATGCCGCTGAGGTTGACGTTACCTGCGTAGACATTGCTCAGAATTCTGCCGTCATCCTTGGGACTGCCTGCCAGCACGATCATGCCGATGATCAGACCGATGAGCAGAACCAGCACCGCAGCGCAAACGCTGATGATAATAATTCTGCGTTTGCGTTCCGCTTCCTTCCTCTGAGCGGCGGATTTTCTTGCAGGGGGTGTACCGGTTTTTTGGGTGGGGGAGTTGGTCACCTGCCGAAAGGCTCTGTCCACCTCGGCATTCTCCCGGGGTCTGTCGTATTTTCCCATAATGAAACCTTAGCTCCTTTCTGAAAGAGAGATAAAATGTCAAAATTATGCTTTGCTCATATTGTAGCACAACTTTTTGGGATTGCAATGGTTTGTAACCGGATGGTAACTAATTTTTAAGAAAATTGACAGAATCTTCACATTTTAAGACATTTTCTGTACCTTTGCACGAAAACTTTGGACTGTTTCAGGCTGTCCACACCGCTTGCCAGCTTCAGTCGCAGAGTGGGCTGTTTTGCCGATGCCACAAAGTGAACCCGGTTTTTGTAGTCGGGGAGGGCACACAGTTCGGTGATTGCCTCGAAGTTCAAATCCCCCAGCGTAAACAGCACATCTCCTGCCTTTTGACGGATATCCCGAATGGCTGCCTCCCTTGCCTGCGCACGGAGCAGGGCAATGTCGATGAGGTTGAGCACCCCTCTGGGAGGGTCTCCGTAGCGGTCGATGATTTCGTCCAGCAAATCGTCGGCATCTTCCTGAGAACGGATCGCTGCCATGCGGCGGTACAAATCCATCCGCTCCTCGCCCCGACTGACGTACTCCGGGTCTACGTTGGCGGTAACGTTCAGGTCGGCGGTGCATTCCGGCTCTCTGGGTTTTTCGCCCCGTTCCTCAAGAACCGCTTCGTCCAGCAGCTTCAGATACATATCATAGCCTACGCTCATCATATGACCGGATTGCTCCGCACCCAGCAGATTACCTGCGCCACGGATTTCCAGATCCCGCATGGCAATCTTGAAGCCGGAACCGAATTCCGCGAAATCCCGAATGGCAGACAGTCGTTTTTCCGCAATTTCTGTCAGGTTCTTGTCGGGCTTGTAGGTGAAATAGGCATAGGCGTGACGGGTGGAACGTCCTACCCGTCCCCGAAGCTGATGAAGCTGGGAAAGACCGAAACGGTCAGCATTTTCGATGATCAGGGTGTTGGCGTTGGGAATGTCCAGACCGGTTTCGATGATGGTGGTGCATACCAATACCTGAATTTCACCGTCGGTCATGGCTTGCATCACATCGCCCAAAGCATCCTCGCCCATCTGACCGTGGGCAACACCCACACGCAAACCGGGAATCCGCCGACGCAGACCACCGGCACACTGGTCAATGGTTTCTGTGCGGTTATGCAGGTAGTAAACCTGACCGCCCCGTTCCACTTCCCGACGGATGGCATCGTCAATCACAGCATTGTTGTGCTCCATAACAAAGGTCTGTACGGGATAACGGTCAGCAGGAGGCTCTTCAATGGTGGACATATCCCGAATGCCGGACAGCGCCATGTTCAGGGTTCTGGGGATGGGGGTAGCGGAGAGGGTCAGTACATCCACACCCTTGGCGATTTCCTTCAGCCGTTCTTTGTGGCTGACACCGAAGCGCTGCTCCTCGTCTACAATCAGCAGACCCAAATCCTTGAATTCAATGGTCTTTTGCAGTAGCTTGTGGGTGCCGATAATCAAATCCACCGCACCGGAACGGAGGTTCTGAATGGTGCGGCTTTGCTCCTTGGCAGAGCGGAAGCGGCTAAGCACATCGATATTCACCGGGAAGCCACGGAAACGGGCAACCGCGGTTTGATAATGCTGCTGAGCCAGCACCGTGGTGGGTACGAGAATCGCCACCTGCTTGCCGTCCATGATGGCTTTCATCACTGCCCGGAGCGCAACCTCGGTTTTGCCGAAGCCCACGTCACCGCACAGCAGACGGTCCATGGGGGTGGGGGACTCCATATCGCCCTTGATTTCCGCAATGCACCGAAGCTGGTCATCGGTTTCGGGGTAGGGGAAATTGTCCTCAAATTCCCGCTGCCATGGGGTATCCGCTCCGAAGGCGAAACCCTCCTGCCGTTTTCTTGCGGCATAGAGCTTGATCAGGTCGGCAGCCATATCCTTTGCGGCTTTTCTTGCCTTGGCTTTTGTTTTCTGCCATGCATCCGAACCGATTTTGTTCAGCTTGACGTTGCTCTCCTCGCCACCGCCGCCGATGTACTTGCTCACCATGTCAAGCTGGGTGGCAGGGACAAACAGCGTATCGCTGCCCTGATAGGCAATCTTAATATAGTCCTTGACAGCACCGTCCACACGGATACGCTCCATGGCGACAAAGCGGCCGATGCCGTAGTTTTCGTGAACCACCAAATCCCCCGGGGACAAATCCGTAAAGGAGTTGAGTTTCTGGCGGTTGGTGGCAGATTTTTTGGGTTTGCGCTTCGGCTCGGACTTGCTCAGAAGCTGACCTTCCGTCAGTACCGCCAGCTTGGAGTTGGGGTATTCCATACCGAAGGGCAGGCTGCCTTCTGACAGCAGAATTTGTCCGGGCTTGGGCATGGAGGTCAGAGGGATGCACAAAAAGGCGCTGAGGTTTTTGCTGCGGAGCATCTCCTGCAAAAGTTCAGCCCGCCTGCGGCTGCCGCAGAGTACCAGACAGGAAAAGTCCAGCCGCTGATAATGGGCAAGGTCACCGGCAACGGTATCCGTACTGCCTCCGTAGCCGGGAAGCTGCTTGGCAGTGATGGGCAGCAGATGCTTGGGGCGGTTTTCTTCCGGATAGGAGCTGCCGCCAAAGGCATCCAGATAGACCACACACCGTCCGCTCAGTTGCCCGCAGAAATCCTCCCATTGACAAACATAGTCGCACAGCTCACCGGCAACAATGCCCCCTTGCAGCAAACTGTCAAGCTGCATCCCCACTTCTTCGGTACGGGTACGGGCGCGGCGGTGAAGATTGCTCTGGTCGCAGGCAACAATCACCGCGTTCTCCGGCAGATGATCCATAGCCGTGGCAAACTCCGGATAAATCAGAGCGAGATATCGGTCAGATGCCGGGTTGATGATTTGGTTTTCGTACTTTTCCAAATCCCGTGTCAGGGTTTTGATCAGTTCTTCGTTGATGTTCTTTCGTCTGCGTTGACGGGCAATCAGACTGTTCAGGTCGGCACACAGCCCCTCCAGTCCCTTGGGGTGCAGACGGGGCTGGGTTTCGCCCACGGGCAGGACAACCACGCTGTCAACGTTTTCGGTTCGTCGCTGGGTATCCGGGGCAAAGTAACCCATGGTGTCCAGCTCATCTCCAAAGAACTCAGCACGGAAGGGACGGTCAGCGGCAGGGGAGAAGATATCCAGAATGCCGCCTCTCAGAGCAAACTGACCCGGGCCTTCCACCATACCGCAGCGGCTGTAACCGGCACCGGTGAGCAATTCCAGCAGGGAGTCCATATTGTACTCCTTGCCGCATTCCAGTGTAAAGGCGGCTTTCCGAAGAACATCCGCAGGCATGGTTCTTTGGCTCAGAGAATCCCAGGTCATAATCTGAATGGGTGTGCAGCCCCGACCCAAATCATAAAGCTGCCGCAGCCGCTTTTGTTCCCATGACCGGGAAACCACAGCGGTATCATACAGCGTCAGCTCCCGGGAGGGGAGAATGGGCGCATTTTCCCCCAGAAAGGCTTTCAGCTCTTCCTGCAGTCGTTTTGCTGCCATATCATCCTGACATATCAAAACCAAAGGACGTTCGGTGTGCCGATGCAGACCGGCGATGATATGGCTGCGGTTGATCTGTCCGATGCCGGTAACCGCGGCGGACTGCTGTTTGGAAACCGCCTCCAGCAGTGCGGCGTATTCCGGTATGGTTTTCAGCAGGTCAATCAATTGCTCCATGGAATCACCTCTAAAATCAGGGAATTGGTGGAGTTATCTCCACGCAAGAACGCGGAAAGGGGGCTAAGTACCCCCTTTCCGTGGTTATTCTACAATATTCATCAAGGCTTTGTGCCGTTAAACCGGTTGGCGGTTTCCGGCACACCTTTATCGATGATGCAAAGAGCGGCATCTGCGGCACGCTCCAAAGCGGAGGAAAGGTCTTTCTCCTCACCGGCGGAAAAACCGGAAAGCACCCAGTCCGCCAAATCCTGCTCGGGATGGGGCTTGGCACCCACACCAACCTTGACCCGGGGGAAATCCTGAGATCCCACCTCGGCAATCACGGACTTGATGCCGTTGTGACCGCCTGCAGACCCATCGGCACGGATTCGCAGCCTGCCGGGAGGCAGGGAGATATCATCGAAGATGACGATAATCCGCTGGGGCGGGATGTTGAAGTAGGCGGAAAGCTGCAAAACGGAACGTCCGGACAACTTCATGTAGGTCTGCGGCTTGAGCAGGAAGAGCTTTTTGCCGCCGTAGGTGGTCTGGCAGTACAGACCCTGAAACTTCAGCCGGTCGATTTTGCAGCCCAACTTCTGAGCCAGAAGGTCTATTGCCCGAAAACCCACATTGTGCCGGGTACGCTCATAATCCTTGCCGGGGTTACCCAGACCCACAATGAGCCAGCTTTCGCTGCTTTTTCCGAACATGGCTTAGAACAGCTCAGCGATGGAAGTACCGCCGTGGACGTGGGAAATAGCACGGGCGAAGACAGGAGCCACGTCCAGGAACTTAATCTTACCGCTGGGAGTGTTGCCAACCTGAGGAATGGTGTTCAGGAACAGCATTTCCTTGATTACGCTGGCCTCGATGCGGTCATAAGCAGGGCCGGACAGCACACCGTGGGTAGCGCAGGCGTAAACCTCCTTGGCACCGCCAACCTCAACCAGAGCCTTGGCAGCGTTACACAGAGAGCCGGCAGTATCCACCATATCATCATACAGAATGCAGGTCTTGCCGCGGACATCGCCGATGACGTTCATAACCTCACACTCGTTGGCTTTCTGGCGGCGCTTATCCACGATCGCCAGACCCATGTGTACCTTAGTGGCGAAGTTACGGGCACGGCCTACGGAGCCGACGTCGGGGGAAACCACAACGAAATTGTCGTGATTGAAGGTATCCTCGGGGAACTTGCTCATATAGTAGTCCACGAAGGTGGGAGCGCCCAGCAGGTGATCCAGAGGAATATCAAAGAAGCCCTGAATCTGGTTGGCGTGCAGGTCCATGGTCAGAACCCGGTTTGCGCCGGCAACGGTAATCATGTTGGCAACCAGCTTGGCAGAGATGGGATCACGGCTCTTTGCCTTGCGGTCCTGACGGGCATAGCCGAAGTAGGGGATGACGGCGGTGATGCGGCCGGCAGAAGCACGGCGGCAGGCGTCAATCATAACCAGCAGTTCCATCAGGCTGTCATTTACGGGCTTGCAGGTGGACTGAATCAGGAATACGTCTGCCTCACGGACAGTTTCCTCCAAAGTCACAGAAGCTTCGCCGTCAGCGAAGGTGCGAACAACACCTTTGCCCATGGGCAGTCCCAGCTCTTTGCAGATGGTCTGAGCAAATTCGGGGTTGGAATTGCCGCAGAAAATTTTGATGTTATCTCCGTACGCGATCATGAAAACATACCTCGCTTTTTTCTATTTCTGCCCGAGCAACCGCATCAGGCGACGATAACCATATTATAGCATTGTAAGCGTAAAAAAAGCAATACTTTCGGGAAGGGTAATACCACCGAAAAAACCGTCCCAAAAATGCACTTCTTACCACAAACCGACTATAACCGCCAAAAAACGGCAATCTGCTCCGGAAAAAAACCGCGCATCACAGAAATACGGGCTTTTCAACCGCTGTTGTTTGTGATATAGTAGTAGCCGATATTAAGTGAAGCAGGTGCTCATATGAATAAAAAATGGTTTCTCATAGCAATCATCGTGGTTGTGGTGCTGTTCGTTGCCGCAGTGGTGGGATTGGGTGTGTGGTTTGAAAGCCCCGGTGTCCGTGTGTTTTTGGGAGATTTCCATGCGGAGGTATCTTCGGTGGGCTATATCATCGACTCTGCCACCGGGGAAGTGCTGGGGCAGACCCCGGTGACTGTGGACGGTTCCACCGGCCGCTCGGAACGGAACAGCTTCGACGGTGAGCTGACAGTCCTTGGCTATCAGAATTCCTCCAACGGCACCATTACCGCCACCAAAGCCGTTGAAACGGCAGGGGAATACTACATCATCAACCATCTGGAAAGCTGTACCCACTCTGAGCAGGATGACAACGGTATTACCAAGGAAGTGGAGCATTTCTGTGATTACTATTATACCTGGTTCTTCCGTCCCTCAGACCCGGAATTCCTGATTGTGGCGGTGGAGGATTTTGAGGAAGAAAACACCTACTACGTCATCTGCGCCCCCAGCGAAGCCCAGGCGCTGCAGACCTACGAATGGTTCCAAAACAACCGCCCCGAATAAAATAAGCAGAGCTGCCGCGAACCCCAAACGTTCGCAGCAGCTCTTTTTATAGTGCGCCCGGCGAGCGCACGTTCTCATGGGTGAAAGTCCCGAATCCGCCCTGTCAGTGGGAAGGATATAGCCAAAGACAAGGGTGCCCCTGGCGACGGGGGGATCTAAAGGAAGTCAGCGGCAAAACTCTGACCTGACGAACAGAAATCATATAGAGGCTGTACATGGGGGTAAGACTGCTATACAAGTCAAAGCCCAATAACTGACCGGAACTGTGTACAGTAAATATGGCAGGTATAAGAGGGAAAGAACGTGTGAGTACCCGGGGAGGTCTCACGGACACGGGGAGCTAAAGATGCGAACTGTGGTTGAAACAAGATTTATCGTGAGAAGTCAGATGAACCCATAGTACCGTGTCAGTCGACGGGCACGGGAAGGGGGGAACCCTTGGAGGTGGAAGTCAATGAATGTTACCGAAGTCGAGAGGAAAGAAAGCACAAAACATTGCTGTGGCAATGGCTGCTGCCGGAGGGATAGTGCGGAACACGAAGAGGAAGGCAGAGCGCTTATTGACCAGAGGATAACTGAAAACAACTCCACCAATGCCGACAGACGAGGATATGGACTGCTGGAAGAAGTCGTAAGTGCCCGAAACTTGAACGAAGCCTATAAAAAGGTGAAGAAGAATAAAGGCGCAGGCGGCGTGGATGGGATGAAAGTGGATGAACTTCTGCAATATCTCAGAGACAATGGCGATGAAATCCGGCAGACCATATTGGCTGGAAAGTACCAGCCTAGCCCGGTCCGGAGAGTAGAAATACCGAAGGACAACGGGAAGACACGAAAACTGGGAATACCGACAGCAGTAGACCGAGTAATCCAACAGGCAATCGCCCAGGTGCTGACACCGATCTATGAGCCAAAGTTTGCAGAGACAAGCTATGGGTTCAGACCGGGGAGAAGCACGCACCAGGCACTCCGAAAATGCCGGGAATACCTGAACGCAGGCAGAACGTGGACGGTGGATATGGACTTGGAAAAGTTCTTTGACACGGTCAACCAAAGTAAGCTGATGGAAATACTGGCAAGGGATATCAAGGATGGACGGGTACTGTCTCTAATCCACCGATACATGAGAGCCGGAGCAGTATGGTGTGGCAGATTTGAGGATACAGAGGTCGGCGTACCGCAGGGAGGACCGCTCAGCCCGTTACTGGCGAATATCATGCTGAACGAGCTGGATCATGAATTAGAGAAGCGAGGGCATAAATTTGTCCGCTATGCTGACGATATGGTCATCTTCTGTGGAAGCAAAGCCAGCGCAAAACAAACGCTGGAGCATATTATCCCGTACATCGAAGGGAAGCTGTTTCTGAAAGTGAACCGTGAGAAAACGGTGGTAGCCTACGCCGGAAAGATAAAGTTTCTGGGGTATGGCTTCTACGCAAGCAAAGAGGGCTATCATATGAGGGTGCATAAGAAGTCGCAGGACAAAATGCGCCGGAGGGTGAAAGAGCTGACCAGTAGAAAAAGGGTCAACGATTATGAGCTGTGGATTGAGAAAATGAAGCAGTATATAAGAGGCTGGGTCAATTACTATAAGCTTGCGGATATGCAAAACCTGCTGAAGGAGACCGACGGCTGGATGCGCAGACGCATCCGAATGGTATTCTGGAAGAAATGGAAAAGGGTACGTACAAGGTACCGGAACCTGCGGAAGCTGGGAACCAGCCATGCCAATGCCAGAATACTGTCTTGTAGTCGAAAAGGCTATTGGCGGCTGTCCAAAAGTCCAATATTAAACGAAGCCCTCTCCAACAGAAGGTTGGAGAAGGCTGGTTTCCTGAGTTTTAGTGGCTATTACAAGTCTGTAAAGGCATAAACAAGGGAGGAGCCGTATACCGAACGGTACGTACGGTTCTGTGGGAGGTCGGCTGACCGGACAATTATACGGTCAGCCTCCTACCCGATT
>JAFULI010000086.1 GCA_017473455.1 Oscillospiraceae bacterium | reverse complement strand
GTGTTTTGGTTTTGCATAGCAGTTAAATTATAACACCAAACGGCTGGTTCTTCTACTGATCCAGCCGTTTTTCTATAAATATTTTGCAGGCTGTACCTTTCGGCACAGCCTGCTTTTTGTGGGACTTTTTTTACAGCCCCTAATAGAATTGGGAATATTAAGTCAGCTTATTCTTTTCCAAAACCACAGCTGCCGCAATCAGGGTACAAGCTGCCAGCAGGGTCAGAAGAATGGCTGCTCCGGTATCGTCGGTTTCAGGGTTTGGCTCAATGACCACATCATCCTTGCCGTCATCCGGAGTCTCAGGCTCCTGAGGGGGCTCTTCCTCGGGTATTTCCTCCACCACCTGTACGGGATAGGTAACGGAAACGCCCTTATATTCCACCACGCCCTCCAGCTCGCAGGGTCCGGTGATGCCCTCGAAGCTCAAAAGCATCTTGCTGAAGATACCCAAAGGGTAGCCGTTGTAGAAGGGATAACCCATGCCGCCAACGTCGATATACACAAGGTCTTCATCGGTAATGGTTTCGGATGTGCCATCCTTATAGTAGACAGTCATGGACAGACCTTCCAGTATGGTCTGAATATCCGCAGGCTCGAAGAACCAGCCATCCTCGGCGTTGCCGGAAAAGACAGTTTCATCCTCCAGTGCATACACATTCCGGGGAACGCTGTTCAGCTCAATACGCTCCACAGGGCTTTCAATCAGCTCCACAGCCACCTCAATGGTTTCGTCCTGATAGCCATAAATCAAGGTGTTTTCCTCTCCCTGCTCCCACAGACCGTAGACATCAATGCTATCGGTGCAGTACACCTGCTCACCATAAACAATTTCACCGGGGCAGACAGTTACCACACTGCCGTCGCTGAAGGTAATGCTGACCTGACGGGTATAGCCCACAAAGGGCAGGTAGTACCAACCGGAAATCCCCGGCACACCCAACTGCTCCGCCAGAACGGAAAGGTCAATTCCGCAGGAGTTTTCAACCACCTGCACCACAGGCTCTCCCACAAGGGCAAAGTCCGTAACACTCAGGTCGAGAAGGTTAATATCCCAGGATACACCGATTTCTCCGCAGAACAGTTCCACCGCACCGGTGCCGTCACCGTTGTCGGTAATGCCCCTGCTGATGTACAGATATTGTCCCAGATACTCCCCGTCCACATTGTAGTCCCAGAGGGTTTCGCTTCCGTCGCTCCAAGTAAGCTTCAGCTGCGCACCGGGAAGCACCTGGCTGCCATCCAGACTCTCCACAGAACCGAGCAGGAATTCCTTATTCTCAGGCTCGCTGACCAGTTCCATGGCTTCCAGAGAAAGAGCCTCAGTCTTGGCGATATACAGATTGCAATCTACTTCCTCATCATAGCAGGAAGCCCAGCCATCATAGGTCTGTTCCGCTTCGAGGTAATAAACGTAGCCCTCGTCGCTGAGGAAACCGTCAGCATTCAGCATGCAGTAGGCGACATCGCTGTCCGATGAAAGCAGATAATATCCGCTCTCGGCAGGAGTAAAGGAAACCGGGGTCTCCACATAGGGGTTCAGGCTGACAGGATTGGCTTCTTCCTCTACCAGCACCACGGTTTCCAGGGCTTCGTAAACGATGATATCCAAAGAAGCCGACAAGCCATCCGCGGTAGTAACAGAAACCGTAGTCTGCCCCGCACTCAAAAGCTCCAGCTCCACATTATCGCCATAGGCATCCACAATCGCCGCAATTTGGGGATCGGAAACTTCCCATGTCAGGCTCTGAACCTCATAAAGCTCCGGCTCATAGGAAGCCTGCAAGCTCAGATAATCGCCCACAACACCGTAATCTACATAGGAATCCACGAAGATTTCGGTGACAACGGCACACTTTTCCACCCACAAGGTATACTCCACTGCCACAGGGAAGCTGCCCCAATAGTTGACGCACAGCTCATAGCTCTGTCCGGCTTCCGCTTCAAACAAAACCGCATTCAAGCTGAGAGCTTCACCATAGCTGCAATCGGCACTGACAGAGATGCTCTGCCACAGATCTTCATTCTCCTCCGACTCTGCAGCCTCTGCACAGAAAGCATAGCAGCCGCTCTCCTCCGGGGTGAAGGTGAAGTAAAGGTACTCATCCACAAGCTCGTCCGCGGCAGGCTCTGCGGTGACAGTCACCGGTGCATTCAGGCTCAGCACCTGCTCCTCCGCAGCAAAGGCAGTAACGCCCAGACCCAGTACCAGACAAAGTGCCAGTACAACGGCAAGCCATCTTTTCATACTCGTGTCCTCCTTGTTTCGTAATTTTAGGATACTTTCAGTATACGATTCCCCGTGCAAAAAGTCAATAACTTCCATTCGACACTTTATTTAGAAAAAATGACACCCTCCCCGTTCCGAACTTGGAACGGAGAGGATGTCATATTGTGTTTATTCCTGATCCCAGTTGTGCCAGACGTTCTGGACATCATCGTCATCTTCCATGATTTCGATGAGCTTTTCCATCAGCTTGATGTGCTCTTCGCTTTCCAGCTTCTGATAGTTCTGGGGAACCATCTCAATCTGTGCGGAAGCAAAGGTATACTTCTTGGCGGTCAGAGCATCGGCCACAGCGTTGAAGTCCTCGGGGGTGGTGTAGATGGTGAAGCAGCCTTCTTCTGCCTCAAAATCGTCAGCACCGCAGTCCATGGCATCCATCATGACGGTATCCTCGTCGTAATCGCCATCCTCATTGTCGATGACCAGAACGCCCTTCTTATCGAAGCTCCAGCTCACGCAGCCGGAAGCGCCCAGATTTCCGCCGTACTTATCGAAATGGTGCCGCATAGAACCGGCAGTACGGTTACGGTTATCAGTCATGGTCTCAACGATGACTGCCACACCGCCGGGGCCGTAGCCTTCGTAGGTGATGGACTCGTAGTTGTCACCGCCGCCTGCGCCGGCAGCCTTCTCAAGGCAGCGGCGGATGTTATCGTTGGGCATATTGGCAGCCTTTGCCTTGGTGATGACAGTGGCAAGACGGGAGTTGTTGGCAGGGTCGGTAATGCCGCCGCCTTCCTTTACTGCCACAATCAGCTCTTTTGCAATCTTGGTGAATGCCGCGGCACGCTTGGCATCCTGCGCGCCCTTGGTCTTTTGAATGTTATGCCATTTGGAATGTCCGGACATAAGTATCTTCCCTTCTCAAAATATCTGATATATTTTAGCACCGTGTGCAGGAAAAATCAATAGAATTTCGTAACATCGCCGTGACTTTCGGAGATTTTTACCTGAATTTCCGGAAAAGCGGCAGCGATTTTCTCCGCCAGAAGCCCTACCACCGGATTTTCTGTGGGAAAATGTCCGGCATCAATCAGGTTGATTCCCATGTACTGGGCATCCCGAAACTGGTTGTATTTCACATCCGAGGTGACAAAGGTATCGCATCCGGCACGGGCAGCATCTCTCAGTTCCGAGCCGCAGGCACCGCCGCCCACTGCTACGTGGGAAACCGGTCTTCCGCCGTCGCAGTAGCGAAGTCCGGAACAATCCAGCCGATCCTTTACAATGGGCAGAAATTCCGGTAACGGCATTTGCTCAACTTGTCCAATACGGAGCAGCCCCCAAGGTCTGCCCTGCTCGTCGGTGCCCATGGGGTCAACCACCTGAATGTCAGAAAGGCCCAATCTCCGGGCGAGGATATCATTGACTCCCTCCGGGGCACAGTCCAGATTGGTATGGGCATTGATGGCACTGATGCCATTTTCCCAAAGATAGCCGATGCATGTACCCACCTCGGTGTCATCGGTAACTGCTTTGACCGGGCTGAAAATCAGGGGGTGATGAGTCACAAGCAGCTCCGCCCCCAATTCCTTTGCCTCCCGGCAAACGTGGAGAAACGGATCCAGTGCCACCAAAATCCGGGTGACTTCCCGATCCCGTCGACCGCAGAGCAGTCCCACATTGTCCCAATCCATCTTCATATTTCTGGGTGCAAGGGTTTCCAGATATGCCAGAATGTCAGCTACCGTTGCCATAAATCCGATCCTCCATTTGTGTCAGTTGATCTAAAATATCCTGATACACTTCCAGTTGTTCATCTCCACAGCGGCGCATTCCCTCCACATTCAAGGCAAGTCCATTGCGGATCCGCCGGTAATATTCCGGGAGGTGAACCGATGCATCCGCCAGAAGTGCCGGGGAAAGATACCACTGTGCCGGAGTCAGCGGGCATTCCAAATGACCGTCCACTTCCATGACACTATAGATAAATTTTCCGTCCTTCACCAGCGTTTCCCGGCAGATGCGGCAGCCGTGTTCGCTGAGCCAGCGGCGAAGTGTGGGCGTTTTGGACTGGCATTGCAGAATCAGCCGGTACCCCTCCCTCAGCCAAGGAGAAGCGGTGAGAATGGAAATCATGGTATCCGCTCCCATGCCGGCACAAACCAGTACGTCAAAATCCCTTGGGATACTCACAGCACCGTCAGAAAGGTAAAACCGCATTTTATCTCGGGTTCCGTACTTCATGGCATTGCGAAGAGCGCTGTCCAAAGGCCGGCGGTTTACGTCCGCTGCGATAACCGCTGAGGCAATCCCCTGCTTCAGCAGGTGGATGCCCAAATAGCCGTGATCACAGCCGATATCCGCTACCCTGTCACCGGGACGGACAAAGCTGCAGCAAGTCAGCAGCCGATCGGAAAGTGGTATTTTCATAGCTTCGTTTCCTTACTTAAAAATCATCCGCCCTCCCGGCAAAATCGGGAGGGCGGAGCCGGAATATCAATCCTTCTTGCTTGCCTGATCGGCTTCGTAAGCCTCCAGGAAGTGGTTGAGCTGAGCCAGAAACGCATCGCAGTCGATGCCGTGAACCATGCAGGCTTCCTCTATGGTCTCACCCCGGGAAGAGGGGCAGCCCAGGCAGTGCATGCCAATGGCAAAAAACAGAGGCGCGGCATGAGGTGCAATATCCAGCACATTGCCGATGATGGTTTCCTTTTCAATCTTAACAGCCATAATTATGACCTCCTTATAGCATTTCCCGAGACATTATAACCCCATTTGTCGAAAAATACAAGAGTTATTTATTTGTCACCTAACAATTGTTTCTGAGTCTTCTGAACCTCCAGAAGCATACTCGTCCAGATATAGCCGCCGACTTCCTTATCAGGAATCGCGGCAATCATATCTTCAGGGCGGTAATGAATCTCGATAGCATCCCCCACCTCGGTATAGGCGGTGGCATTTCGATACTTTACATAGGTGATACCCTGACTGGTACGGGCGATAAAACCACCCCGCTCCACATACAAAACCTGCACCACTTCCACTGTCAAATCGCTGTCATCCTCATAGAAAAAACAGCCGGTAAGCAATGGAAGCATTATCGCAAAAACCAGAGAAAGCGCAAATACTTTTTTCATATCCCCATCTCCTTTTTCTTTGGAATGGTTTTCTTGCTTATCCTATCATATTTATCTTAAAAAGGCAATGCGGATATTTCTCCGATGCACCAACAGTACCGGCATCGTTGATAAAGGTACGCAGCAGATTGCTTACCCGAAGGTTTCCAGTATCGACAGCCACTTGACCATGCTGCCGCCCTCTTTTAGTTCCTGATCTGTTGACTGATTGTACTCCGGCCAATCCCTGCGCAGAATCTCCAGAGCTTCTTCCTCTGTCATCTTGCTGTAATCCCACTGCATAAGCATTTCCTCCTGTGATATTTTCTTCATTATAAGCGATATCCGAAGCCGCGTCAACATCTCGTTGACCGGAAAGCTCTACAAGCGTGCCACCCCACGGTGCTGAACTTACGGTGTGTCGTTCCCGAAGGTAAAGCTGTCGAAGATTGCCTCTCTCTTCTCCCAAAGTGCCCGGTACTCCGGGTCGGTTTCCATCCTGCGCTGATGCTCCTCCCTGTCTTTCAAGTATTTCTGCCTGTCCTCTTCCGTCGGAAACAGGGGCTTCGGCTTGAACTGCTGCTCCATAATCATAACCTCCATAAGTAGTCGGTGATGTCATTCCGGTTTCATCATAAGCAATATCCGCCGGATTGTCAACCATAATCGTCTGCTCCTGCTGCTGATGTAATTCCGCAATTGCTTCCTTCACCGCTGCCCGTTTCCCGGATGCCATGTCCGGCAGCACTGCTGGCTTCTTTACAGGAGACCATTGTGGCTTACTTATCCTGTTAGCGTTGTTATCTTCGGAGTTATCGATATCACAAAGAAATAACCGCCCCCCGACCCTAGCGAGAAGCGGCAATTCCACCCATCTTGAGTTGGCCGACTTCCCGCTTACACCGGGAGCCAGCCTTGCCGGTCAGGGGAGCTACCAACTCCCCTGACTAGCTAATAAATTATACCACAAAAGGAGGGCGAAGTCAATAGCTGACAGCGAGGCAAAAAGCTATCTGATATTGCAGCCCAAAAGCTGATATGCTGATATTTCTCCGATACACCAACAGTACCGGCATCGTTGATAAAGGTACGCAGCAGATTGCTTACGCGAAGGATTCCAGTATCGACAGCCACTTGACCATGCTGCCGCCCTCTTTTAGTTCATGATCTGTTGACCGATTGTACTCCGGCCAATCCCTGCGCAGAATCTCCAGAGCTTCTTCCTCTGTCATCTTGCTGTAATCCCACTGCATAAGCATTTCCTCCTATGATATTTTCTTCATTATAAGCAATATCCGGAGCCGCGTCAACATCTCGTCAACCGGAAAGCTCCGCAAGCGTGCCAACCCACGGGGAAAGATCGTTCAGCCGAAGTTTTTGTAAAGTGGAACTGCGGATTCCGTCCGCTTTTCTCATTCCCTGCCATTATAATCACCTCTGCTGATATTATAAAACATTCTTTCGATATCAGCAACCAAAACTTTGAAAAAATTACAAAAAAGCCCGGCTGGACGCTCTGATTGCTGAGAGCATTCGATCGGGCGATATATGATTCGCGCGCGAGGGAAGGCGGCGAAAAAATTTTTTGAAAAAATGCAAATTGAGGGTTGATAGAGTAGGTATACCTATGCTATCGTACAGCCAAGCAAGAGGGGCACGGCTATACCTCCCACCCACAAAGGCGAGGGGGTGACAGCATGACAACGTTAGAAATCCTCGGATTACTTAACTTGATCGCCGTGGTTGTCTTTGGTGCCATACAGGCATTAAAGAAATAACCGGTCCCTGATACACAGGAACCGGCATTTCTACAGATTCTAAATCTCCGAGGGATAGCCGCAAACCTGTTACCAGCAGGTCGCCCCTCTTACCCATATCCTACCACAAAAGGAGGTGTAAGTCAATGGCTGACAGCGAGGCTAAAAAAAATTGGATGAGGGAAAACACTACCTTCATCGGGCTGAAGCTCAACAACCGGACAGACGCTGACATCCTGGCAGCTCTGGAAGGGAAAGCAAAACAATCCGAAATCAAGCGTCTATTGCGAATCGCTTTGCAGAGCGAGAAACAGTAAAAAATCCGGCAGCGTTGCAGACTTTGCCCTCCCCGGCGGCGATATCCACAGAAAAGGAGCGCCATCGTTGATATGCCTTCCGCTGCACGGAAAGCGGCGCTTTTATCGAGTGGATCACCTGATAGCCTACCTCCCCCAGACATCGCAATTGGTGTCTGGGGGGTTCTTTGTTAATTTTGCTCTTTTTGCGGTTAGTAACAAATCTGTAACAAGTCAAATTCCCGCTTCAGAACCCCAATCAAAAAGTTTCAAAAACAAAGAAAAACCACCAAGAAACATACGTTTCCCGGTGGTTTTTTGGTACGCCGAAAGGGACTCGAACCCCCGACCTACTGATTCGTAGTCAGTCACTCTATCCAACTGAGCTATCGGCGCATGCATTCGTCACTTGACGTGCCTGAGTATTCTAGCACATCCTTTCAGAAAATGCAAGCACTTTTTTTCATTTTTGCAAATTTTTTTGTCGGCGGCGTCTTCTGCGCTTCCTGCGGCGGTTTTCCCGGAGAATACTAACCACAACAGCAAGCAGAACCAGCAGAATAATCAATGCCCAATAAGGAGGGGTCTTCTTAGGCTGGGCAGGATTTGGGGCTGCAGGCTGGGTAGTCTGGGTTTGCTGCTCCTGCTTTTCCTGCTCCAGACGTTCCTGTTCCAATCGCTCCTGTTCCAGTCGTTCCTGCTCTAACCGTTCCTGCTCCAGTCGCTCCTGTTCCAGCCGCTCCTGCTCCAGACGTTCCTGCTCGGCATAAGTCGTAACGTTTTCAAGGAAATCATTCTTCCCGGTATCCTCCCCTACCGTTGTGCGGTACAGTCCGAATTCCCGTGGGTTATAGGTCTCAATTTGGGATGCTTTGGTGATTTCGTTGTTTTTGCCGTTGATCCATCGGGTAAACCATGTGTACTGCTGAGATTTATGGCAGGGGTAGCCATACTTCTGAGTTACCTGGAAAGCCGTTAAGCCGTCAAACGCTTCCAACGGTTGGTCATAGTCCAGCGTGATTTCATTTTCCCCGTACAAGTGCAGGTAGGTTTTCGGCACATCCCATGTACCATACTGTTCCGCGCTTTCGGGGTACTGTTCGGCATCCGCGGTAATGTCCAGCGCTTTCATCAGGCAGTCGGTATAGACCATATGCATTCCATGACCATACTCGCCGTTGATGTCATGTCCCACTGCCACCAGAGGCTTAAACCGGCGAAGCTGCTGAACCACGAAGCCCAGAAGTTCCTCTTTGGTTACCCCCTGGGAGGCATACTCCTGATAAGTCCCCTCCAGAGAGTCAATCCGAAAATCGCTGAACGTACCGAACACCGGATAATTCCGCACACCCACTGCCCACAGACCGTTAATCATTTCGTGGGTACGGGCCTTGGTCAGGTTGCGGTGATCTGTCATGTACACCACCTGCACCCGGCAATTCTTTTCTCCTGCGTACAAGGGCAGGAGTCCGGCAAAGAAAAGCTGGTCATCATCACCGTGGGTGGAAAACAGCAGAAGGTCAGCACCGCCATCCAGGGGAGCATTCCACTTCTGCACGGTATCCGGGGCTTCACCGGGAGTGAATGCCCGAACCTCACTGAGTCTGACCTTCCCGGTCTCAAAACGCAATGTAACCGAGCAGGTAGGCTGTGCAAGCTCCACATATTCATGGAGAATGCCCTGCTCACCGGCTGTAAAGGTGGTACCGGCTTCGTTGTCCTCGACAGTATATTTGCCGTACTCCAAATCAAACAGCAGATACAGCGCCCCCATAGGGCTCTGAGAGGTTACTGTAATAACAGCGCTGCCGGATGCAGTACGGTAGGTATCGATATTGCCATCAGAAAGAAACTGAAAGCTGTCATAGCCGGTGCCGGAAATGCTGATCTCCAGCTCTTCTGCCACTGCTGGCTCCGCAGCCGCAGCCAAGGGCAGCAAAGTAAGTATCAGGCACAGACACAGAAAAACAAGAAAGGTACGTTTTTTCATGGAATCACCTCGAATTTGGATAACCCCATTATAGCAGATTCCTTTCTTGACAGCAATGGTAAAATAAAAGAAAAAGGAGGCGGTAACTGTGAAGGAGAATATTTACGGCTTGCTCCCCGATGCGTTGCTGCCTTGGTTCTATGGGAATTCACGGGAGTTGCCATGGCGGAAGACAAATGATCCTTATCACATCTGGCTGTCGGAAATCATGCTTCAGCAGACCCGTGTAGAGGCGGTAAAAGGATACTATCAGCGTTTTCTCGAAGCCTGCCCCACCATTGAATCCCTTGCCAATACCGATGATGCGGTTTTACACAAGCTCTGGGAGGGATTGGGTTACTACAGTCGGGTTCGAAATCTGAAAAAGGCGGCACAGCAGATTATGTCCCTTTATGGCGGCACATTTCCCGGGGAATACTCTCAGGTACTGGCTCTGCCGGGAATTGGAGAGTATACTGCCGGTGCGGTTTGCTCCATCGCTTTCAATCAGCCCCGGGCAGCGGTGGACGGCAATGTGCTGCGGCTGATTACCCGTCTGACCCGGGATGCCACCCCCATCGACTCCCCTGCCCTGAAAAAGCAAGTGCGTTGTGCTTTGGAGGCAGTATATCCTGACCGTGCCGGGGATTTTACGCAGGCGCTGATGGAGCTGGGTGCAACCCTGTGCGGTCCAAACCGCAAGCCCAAGTGTGAGGATTGTCCCTGCCGGAGCTTTTGCCGGGGATACCTTCAGGGGGATGCGGATGCTTATCCGGTAAAAAAAGCAAAAGCCGCCCGTCGGGAGGAAAAGCGAACAGTATTTATCCTGCACTGCGACGGCTCCTATGCCCTTCGCCGCCGTCCGGACACCGGACTTCTGGCAGGGCTTTGGGAATTCCCCAATATATCCGGCTGGTATTCTGTTGAGGATGCCCTTCGGGAGGTTCAAAAGCTGGGAATACGTCCAAAGGAAGTTTTGCGACAGGTTCACAGAGAGCACATTTTTACCCACATTCGCTGGGACTTGCAGGGAATTTATCTGGAGACGGCTGAACAGTCGGAGAATTTGCACTGGCTGACCCCGGAGCAGATTGTTACAGAGGCGGCACTGCCCACGGCATTCCGTCAGTTTTGGGAGGAAATATAATGTTTGATTTTCATATGCACTCTTTGGTGTCCTTCGACGGTCACGACACTGCCGAAGCAATGGTAGAGGCAGCCGCAAAGGCAGGATTGAAAGAGATTTGCTTTACCGATCACATCGACTACTTTGCCAACACGCAGGTTCAGGATTGGGTATTCAGCAATGAAGCCTACAGCAGCGCCTATGATTCACTGCATCACCCGGAGGTCAAAATCCGACGGGGTATGGAGTTTGGCTTAAAGCCCTACAATGCTACCATGCTGAAGGAGGATTTAAAACGCAGACCCTTCGATTTTGTATTGGGTTCTGTACATTTCGTGGATGAACTGGATGTTTACTACCCCGAATACTGGGATGGCAAGACCATTTTCGAAGCGGAAGCACGTTATCTGCAGGAGGTTCTGGACTGTGTACGGGTGCATGAGGATTTTGATGTTCTGGGACATCTGACGTACATCAGCAAATGCCGTGCCCATCCCTCTCCCCGCCCCGTCATTTACGCTGACCACGCAGAAATACTCGATGAGATTTTGAGGATACTTGCCCGGAAAGGCAAAGGTATGGAAATCAACACCAGCGGCGTTGACCGCTGCGGCGATTTTCTCCCCTATGCCCCCTACTTCCGTCGTTTTAAGGAATTGGGCGGCACCATCGTCACCATCGGCTCGGATGCCCACACCGCAAGTCGGGTAGGACAGTATTCCGATCGGGCATGCGAAATTCTGAAGGATATCTTCGGATACGTCTGCACTTTTGAAAATCGGCAGCCGATTTTCCATAAGCTATAACGCAGCACCGCCGCTCCCCATTCAGGGAGCGGCGGTTTACTTTCAAAAAATCCCGAATGCGCAAATTAGTGAATAGTGAAGAGTGAAAAAGTGATAAGTAAAAATCCCGAACGCTGTCGCATTCGGGATTTTTGGAGGTACCGCCCAGATTTGAACTGGGGAATGAGAGTTTTGCAGACTCTTGCCTTACCGCTTGGCCACGGTACCATACGAAATTAGGAACGCTCGGCGTTCCTAATCTTTTGTATTGGAGCGGGTGACGAGGCTCGAACTCGCTACCTCCACCTTGGCAAGGTGGCGCTCTACCGGATGAGCTACACCCGCATCTCGGTTCCTCCAGGGAACCGTGGTGCCTCCGGTCGGAATCGAACCAACGACACGTGGATTTTCAGTCCACTGCTCTACCGACTGAGCTACAGAGGCATATTGTGGAGAGCCTTCGCTCTCCACAGATGCATTATATGGCGACCCGGAACGGACTCGAACCGTCGACCTCCAGCGTGACAGGCTGGCGTGCTAACCGACTGCACCACCGGGCCAAATATGGTGGGAACAACAGGGCTCGAACCTGTGACCCCATGCTTGTAAGGCATGTGCTCTCCCAGCTGAGCTATGCTCCC
>JAFULI010000085.1 GCA_017473455.1 Oscillospiraceae bacterium | reverse complement strand
GTGGCTATTACAAGTCTGTAAAGGCATAAACAAGGGAGGAGCCGTATACCGAACGGTACGTACGGTTCTGTGGGAGGTCGGCTGACCGGACAATTATACGGTCAGCCTCCTACCCGATTGCAGAATGAACTGTGGCTGATAAGATAAATGGTTGTTTAGCGGTAGCACCCCCATCGTGTCATCCTGAGCGGAACGGAGCGAAGCGGAGTGTAGTCGAAGGATCTTTTTGTTGGTTTTTGCATCACTTTCAGGTGTTTTGAGAACTTTACGTTTAAGATCCTTCGACTCCGCTGGCGCTCCGCTCAGGATGACACGGTAGTGGGCTGGGTGCTAAGCATCGTAAACAACAATTTATTATACATTATAATTATACATTATAAATATACTACTCCGTCAAATCTTGAATGAGCTGCAGGATATGATCTGCCTTGTCCCGACTGAGGCAGCCTATTTTTTGCTTGATCTCAGCGGTTTTGCCGGGAGAAACCGTATTGGGATCAAAAAAATCCTGGGGTGCTACTTCAAGATATTCACAGATGTAAAAGAAGCCGGACATGGAGGGGAGTGTCCGGCGATTTTCAATTTTATTGATGTAGCTTTCACTCTGACCAAGGGAAAGACTCATGTCTCTTGCGGATACTCCTTTTTCCATTCTGAGCTGGGTCAACCGTTCCGCAAACCATGTGTTGTAATCCATCTTACCATCTCCTGACAGTATATCCTTTGATTACCTATTATACTAGTGAAATCTTCAAAAGCTGGGAAACGCAGGATATAAATTAATTGACTTAGGGAATAAAAAGATATATAATTAATCTGAAATTGTATAAGCGGAGGTATTTACGCAAATGATGGACCCCCGGTGCATGCCTTTCCGGATACCCGGTTTGCAAACAAATGCTTTCGTACAATGAACGCCCTTTATCAATGGAGAGGAGAATGAAAAATGAAAACAACTCATTTCCAACGGTTGCTGGCACTTGTGCTGGTAGTGTGTATGGTATGGTCTATGGCACCTGCCTTCACACTCCCTGCTAAGGCAGCAACCACCGACCCGGTCATCGTGATTGCCGGCTCTGACTTCCAGGCGACATCCACGAACCTTGTTGCGGACACGGTATCCGCAATCCTTACGCAAATCACGGGAGCAGGCTATACCTCTGCCGATGGCTTCCTGTTTGCGGGAGATTACGATTACTATTCCATGTCCAACGCCACAACGGTAATCAATAATAAGGCAACCTTGAAGGGCCTGATTGATACTGCGTATCCGGATATGGAAGATGCCAATCAGATTTATATTCAGGGCAACCATGACCCTGACTCCACTGTGGATGGCACCAACCTGACGGTTACCGGTGCCCATGACCATACCAAGGGCGCTTACGGTGTCTATGTCATCAATCAGGACGTGCTTCGCTGGCATGAATACGGCACCGATGCGGAGGCACAGACCGGTGCCGCGGATCTGCGTGGCTACCTGAATGAAAAGCTGGCTACCGGTTTCAGTAAGCCGATTTTTATTGTTGGTCATATTCCGCTGCACTACACCATGCGGACTGCTACCGCAGGTGACGGCAGATATGCCCATTACTTCTTCGATGCCATGAACGATGCCGCTGCTGCCGGTCTGAACATCATCTACCTGTTCGGTCACCACCACAGCAATAGCTGGCTGGATTCCCAGGGCGGCTCTGCGGTTTATTACGGCAAGGGTGATACCATCTATATTCCTCAGGGCAACCGCACGGATTATAAGAAAGAAACTCTGAACTTCACCTACATGAACGCCGGCTTCGTGGGCTACTACAGCACCGCCAATACAACCTCCGGAGTGGAAGCGGACCTGACTATGTCCGTGTTTGAAATCACCGGCGATAATGTAAAGATTTACCGATACTCTGCAGACGGTTTGCACGATGTCAAGTCTCGCGGTGTTCGCAATACCGCCCACACCGAGTTCTGGTCGCCCCTGACCAACGTGGTTTCCAGCCCCGTCACGGTGACGCTGAACGATATCGTTGCCAGCACCGACGGAATCACTGTGGTTTCCGATGGTGTCACCGGCGTGACGGCAACGGCAATTGTGGGCAACACCCCCTATGGCTATACTGCCTACCGTACCTATAACATCAAGGTTACCGGATATACCAAGGGTAACCCTGCCACGGTCACCATCCCCGTGGATGCCACCTTCGATGCCAGCCGCCCGGCAATCGTGATTGATCATGACATCGGCAGGGTGCACACTTGCCCCATTGTGGACGGCAAGGTGACTTTCACCACCTACCACTTCAGCGACTATACTGTGGCACAGACCGGTGGGAACGTGGTGAGCAACTCCGTTACGCTGTCCAAGGCTTTGAAGCAGATTAATTCTGCGTCCGAGCTGAAAGCCGGTGTACCTTATATTATCTCCGACTATCAGAAGGAGTGGGTTCTGACCAACACTGCGGCGATTACTACCAAAAACAGCTATCCCGGTCTGCTTTTGGATGGAACTCCCAGTGTGGATACAACGCATCTGTGGTACCTCACCGAAGAAGGTTATCTGGTCTACGGCTCTGCTACCAGTACCGACTATTTGCTGCTGGGCACCGGTGAAAAGCCCAACCGTACGCTGACGGTTGGTGCGCTTACTGAGAGCAATGCAGGTCTCGCTGCTACGATCGTGGATTATAGCGGCACCAGCCTCAATATCAAGAATGCAGAGGGCACCGGTTTTATGAACCGGTACGGTGGCCTCAGTACTGACAATGTCGCTACCAGCTACATCGGTACTGATGGCGGTTCCGGTAACAGCTATTGGCACGTGTACGAGGTTGTCAAACCGGTAGCGCAGTTGAGTGCAGTTGCTTCTTTGGCTGCATTGAGCACAGCGCAGACCGCTTATGTGATCCCCACTGTGACTGTGGATGACGTGGCAGCGGAAGACGTCACCCTTACCTACACCTCCAGTGACCCCTCTGTGGCAACTGTCAGAGACGATGGTTTGATTACCGGTATCACTGCCGGCAACGTGTCGATTAAGGTTACCCTTACCGCTGTGAACGGGGAAACACTTGCGTACCCCATCAGCGTGGATGTTCCCATTACTGTCTATTCTGTGGATCGGGATTCCAATTATCTTTATACCTACGGATATACCGAAAAGAGCGGCATTGAGCAGTCCGACCTTTCCACCGGTGGCCCGTACATCATTGAGAACAAATCCCCTGCCGCTTACCTTACCGGTAATGGCCCCGTGACCTCTGCAGCCGGCGCAACCGGTCTGGAGCTGGTCTTTACTCCGGATTACGATGAAGTCTGGTATTATGTTGATGGCTATCTGCGTTATGGTGCGAAAACCGGCCCTTACCTTGCGGTAGTGGACGGAAAAGTTGCCTTGAGCGATGATGAGACTCAGGCGTTTAACAATGTGTATTTGCATGACCCCGACAACACAACCTACGAAAACTGCTTCATCATTCAAAATACCAACGTTTCCGGATGGAATGCCTTGAATCAGTTCGGCGGCGTCACGAATAATGCCGCAGGTCTGTATGTGGCTCATGGCACAAGTACCTGGAAATTCTATCAGGTTTACGATGCCAAGCAGATTCGTTTCGTTCTGTCCAACTATCCCAGTGCGCTGAAAGTGGGGGATGAGGTGGAGTTGTCTCCTGAGGTTACCGCCGGTACCTCAAAATCTAACACCTACGACATCACCTGGAGTTCTTCGGATACCTCCGTGGCAACCGTGTCTGCAGATGGTGTGATTACTGCCCTCAAGAACGGTACCACTACCATCACCGGAACCATTACTGCTGTTGGTGGTGTTCCCATGCGGGAGGACATCTCCTTGTCCTTTACCACGCGGGTGGGGGAAACCGCATCTGATAACAGCATCACCGCCAGTGGCTATACCGGCATGAACATGACCAGGATCACCAATCTTACCGCCGGCACTGCCAGCGGCCCCTATGTGATTGGTAACCCCGGATTGGTTCCTATGCCTTACCTCACCGGTAACGGTCCGATTGACTCTGCCAAGGCAGTGGGTCTGGAACTGAATACGACCCAGAACTATGCCCATGTGTGGTACTATGACGGCACCTATCTGCGGTATAATGCCCCTGATGGCCCCTATCTTTCCTATGAGAACGGACAGGTTGTCCTCAGCGACAGCAATGCCGCCGCCTTTGATGATATCCACCTGCTGACGAACTCCACCGGTTACATTATCGAGAGTACGCATGTCTCGGGTAGTTATAACTGTCTGAACCAGTTGGGCGGCGAGGGTTATAATGCTGCCGGTTTGTGGTCGGAGGGGAGCACCAGCCGTTGGTACTTCTACGAAGTCGGCGGTAATCTGCCTGCGACCCTGACGGTCAATCCCGGCAGATCCTCCATCTATCTCGATGAAACCCTGAACCTGCTGCCCACCGTAACGCTGGACGGTGCTGAGACTTCCGATTACACCATCACTTGGGCATCCTCCGATACCTCCGTTGCCACCGTATCCTCTGATGGTGTGGTGACTCCGGTATCCTATGGCAGAGTGTATATGACTGCCACCCTGACGAAGGTCGATGGTCTGGGAGCCAATATCAGTGTTGAGGTTCCTGTGAGCGTGATGAAGCATACCGTAACCAACGGTGTGTCCTCCGTCAAAACCGTGATGGGGCCTCAGTTCTGGCAGGTCACCTCTCTGACCCAAAATACACCCTATCTGCTTGTGAACGATGGCACCGGTGACGTACTTACCGGCAAGATGTACGTCAAGAGCGCCAAGGCCACCGGTCTGGGCATGGATATCTTCGCTAATGGCGATCTGACGGATTTGTGGTACTACGACGGCACCAATATGATCTACGGTGACCCCAACACCACCGATCGTTACCTCATTGCGGACAGCTCCCAGAGAGTTACCCTCGGTTCCGACCTGAATGCTGCTGTTAATGATATTACTGCGGTATCGGATTATGCCGGTCGTTTCCAGATGCGTCAAACCCTCAACGCCAAGTATGTCAACCAGCTCGGCGGTCAGAACTTTAAGGCGGCAGGTCTTTTCGCAACTGCCGGCACAAGAGATGCCGGTAGCCGTTGGCGGATTTATCAGGTTACCACGGAGAGCGAGGTTGAGCTGCGGGTCACTCCGGAAACCACCAATCTGCTGATTACCGATACCTCCGCCAAGCTGACCCCCACCCTGATCACCGACGGCAGAATCAGAAGCAATTATTCGGTATCCTGGCAGTCTTCCAATCTCGATGTTGTTACGGTCAACAACTATGGTGTTGTGCGTGTAATCGGACCCGGAACTGCTACTGTCTACTGTAAGCTGGAAACCGTTGATGGCGCGGGCGTTGATGCGGAGATTGTTACCCCGGTTACCATTAATGTCAGCGATATCAAGACTGTCACTTTGGACTATCACGCCGGCAAGGTTTCCCTGAATTCCAACGACCGTACCAGAGTGACTGCCGCTTCCGACGATATGGAAGCCCCCATGCTGACTGTTGTCTATCAGGATGGATCCACTGCTCTTGTGCCTCTGATTTTCTCTTACTTGAGAAAAGAGGACGGCGGGCCCATTCCTACCGGCGTTACCGCCACTTATGAGAATGTGATCGTTACTTATGAAGGCATTGAAGTTTGCACCGATTTTGTTCTGGACGTCGTTAAGAGTGTTCTGCCCGATTACCCGGATTACCCCGAGGAGGGTGCAGTCTTTCTGGACAAGAAGGCCACGGGCATCAACTTCCAGTCCTCCGCCATTGCACAGGTGGAACTGATGGTTAACGGTATTCCCTCCAAGAAGGGCTCTGACGTTATCATCATGCTCGATACATCCTCCTCTATGACGGAAACGGTTGGTTCTGATACCCGGTTGAACGTTCTGTGTAGGTCTCTGAACAATCTGATTAACGGCTTCCAGAAGGATGCTGCCGACGGCAGCCCCATGGATATCCGTGTCGCAGTTGCTGACTTTAACGGTTTCTACTCTCAGGACGAATACAGCCCCTACTACATTGACGCGGCTGACACAGTGAGTAACTCCTCCATCAGAGGAGACGCTGCCTCTGCGGTCTACAGCAACCCTGTTTATACCGGTTCCGGTGACCTGACTGCCGGCGCATTTGTGAAGGCAAGCGACTTGGGAATGAATCCCTTCTGGACCAGCAACTACGGCTCCGGTCATTCCAGCAAGAAGCTGATCACCCATAGGGGTACCAACTATGACTACGCATTTGACGCTGTTTATCAGCTTACCGATGCCATCACCTATGCCAACGGTATTGCCGGTGAAGACCGTGACCTGTTCATCATCTTCATGTCCGACGGCTGTCCCTTCCAGTTTAACTACTTCGGCTCTCAGTCCAACACGTCTTACTGGAACAATTACCTCCTTGGCACCATGGAAGAGAGTATGTTCGCTTACGGTTCTCACAAGGAGTACTATAACGACAAGGGTCAGCACTGGATGGCAGAGGCCCTGAAGGGCGGCACCAACAATACCTACAAGATCATCCGTAAGAATGATCACCGGGATGATAACGGAGATAATATCCTGTACATCAATGGTTTTGGTGCTACCATGTACTCCATCGGTTTCTGTCTGGAAGAGGACAACCAGATTAAAGAAGCAACCATGAACCAGGTAATCCGGAACATTGCTACCAGTTCCGAATATGCTTATTTCGCCAAGACTGCCGATGAGCTGGAGAATGCCTTCAGCCAGATTTCCAGTGACATCATGTACGCTGCCAGCAATGCCTATATGACCGATACCCTGGGCGCTGAGTATGACCTGCAGATGGGTCACCATCAGTATACCCAGAACAATCAGACGGTCACCTTCACTGACAGTAAGATTGAGGTTACCAGCTACGAAATCTACACCCAGGCTGATTTTGAGAAAGGTCTGTGTACCCGCAACCAGATTGGTGTCCGTAAGACCAACAACGTTGGCGAGACCTTTGCCACCGTCATCGAAACGGTCACCTTCAATGCTGACGGTACAGAGGCTTATTCCAGCCTGATTACAGAAACCGATGCCGACGGCAATGTGACCCATCCGAATATCTACATCGATGGCATCATTTATGCCGATCGGTTCTGGTACAATAACACCAGTGCTACGAAGCTGATTACACTGGATGATGCTTCAACCTTTGATCTGGTTCCGGAGACCTTCTACTGGGAGGTTGGTGTCATTTCCACCACCGAACTGGCTCTGAGTTACCATGTGTACCTGACCAAGACCCAGCAGTGGGACGACAATGCCAGCCGTGAAGCAGGCAGTTACCCCACCAACCAGCGTGCGGCTCTGTACTATACGAACTATCTGGGCACTCAGTGCTATCAGGTTGCCCCGATTCCTTATATGCCATGGAACCAGGCACAGGTTGGTTACAGCTTCTACCTTGTCGACAAGGACGGCAACCCCATTACCTCTCAGGCTACCGGTCAGACCGGTTACTTCCAGGTCGCTGCCAAGCTGGGAGACATCAATTATATGGACTTCCATGCCAACTCTGTGGGTGTGTCCATTGCTGCCAATACCCTGACTCTGCCGGAAGGCTACCGTCTGTTCGATACCGCGGCTCAGTATGACGTGGTTCTGAACTCCGACGGCTCCGGTCAGTTTGCCATTGTCACCGACGGCAACCACACCTATTCCGATGGCTCTCCCGTTCTGACCACCTATGTCACCGGTCTGACCTCTGCACCTTATGTGGGCGGTGATGAAATCGGCTCCGGCATTCCCACCACCGACTACATGACCGGTAATACCGTTGTCTGGTTCGCTCTGGTTTCCACCGTTGAGGCAAAGGATGATACTGTGGTTATTGACTTCGGTCTGCCTGTGGATATCCATCCCATCACCAACGATGTTATGATGGGTACCGATGCCACCGGTGAGGAAAACAAGACGGTAATCGGCGGTATTCATACGCAGAACAGCGGCAATGTGGAATTTGACAAGAGCTTGATTTCCGGCTTTGTCTCCACCGTTGGTCAGAGCATCTCTGTACCCTACGGTGTTGCGGAAATCCGGGATGATTCCACCGTCCGCTATACTCTCCAGTCCATGAATATGAAGACGGAGTCTGTATTCCACTACGCTTCCTACTATACCGGTGCCCATGGTGTACACGGCTACTACTACGGCACCATCACCGTAATTCCTGCTACCACCATCTACTATGAGGATAACGTCACCGGCAGCGATGACAATACCCTCATTAACTACACTGTCTACGACGTGTATACCGAGAATGGGGAAGTAAAGGAAAGAATCAATACCAACAGTTTCTGGATGAATTACAATGAGACCTCCGTGGATCCCGGCTATGCGGCTCTGAACGGACTGATCATTCAGGACGAAGACCGTGTGGCTCTGGGTAATGTCTATGGCTACGACAGCCACTATGACAACTTCGTGCGGTTCTCTATGGCACACCAGAAGTACGTTACCGTAAATGCCGGCACCAGTGCCAGAGCAAACTTCACCTTCACCGGCACCGGCTTTGATGTCATCAGCGCTTGTTCCCGTAACAGTGCCACCATCGTTGTCAGTGTCACCAACAGCAATGACGAAACGAAGCACTACATGGTCGATACCTACTACGGTTATGACTATGTAGACGGTGAGTGGGTTGTGGCAGAATCCTCCAAGGGCGGTATTCTGCAGGTTCCCGTCATCAAGGTTGATTGCGGTGCATATGACGAATACGATGTGGAAATTTACGTTGGTTACAACGCTATGTTTGACCATAATAATTCCGGCTCTGATACTTTCTATCTGGATGCCATCCGCATTTACCAGCCTGCCAACAATGGCGCAAACAATCCGGTCATTGAAAATGCCTACAAGGCAGACGGCGAGTATTCTGCCTCCTTCAAGGAGCTGCGGAATATGATCATCGACTCCAAAGCCTTTGAGGATGCCGATGAGCAGGTTACCGGTGCTGTGTTCATCGACGGCATCAGCAGTGTTGGTTCTGCATCCATTGCAGATTACGTCAACTGCGGCCCCAATAACGAGGTCTATCTGGCACCCGGTCAGGCGATTGCCTTCGGTCTGAACGTTCCTGCCAGCGGCAGCTCTGTGGATCCCCAGCAGAAGGTTTATCTGGGAATGAAGAGCGCCGGCGGCTATGAGGTCGATGTTAAGGTCTATAGCACAAGCAAGGTTGCTTTTGAGGACACCATCGCGACCGCTACGGATATGTACTATGACATTACCGCAGTGAACGGTCAGGTTGTCATTGTAAAGAATACCAGCACGAAAGAAGGTGCTTTGCTCTCCCTGACCAACATTAAGACCGCTTACAAGCCTCTGACTCAGGGCGCAACGGTCTCCGGTGAGGAGTCTGAAATCTTCATGACCGGAAGCTATGCTGCCATGGTGCTGGCTGAGCTGAACGGCACCGGGGAAGTCACTCTGCCCACCATCACCGCCAAGGATGCAAGCCTCTCCTTCGAAAGTGAGATTTGCTACAATGCCTACTTCACCATCGACAACCCCGACGGTCTGGATATCGTCGAAATGGGCATGCTGACCTTCGATAGCGAGGTCACCGATGGCACCATTGATAACTGTGATGCCTGCAACCCCGGCAGGACCGACGTGGGCGACCGGTACGGTGTTACCTCTCCCGGTGTTCCCGCGAAGAAGCTGGGCAACGTGCTCTACTTCAAGATCTACCTGAAGCTGGCAGACGGCACTTATGTCTATTCCAAGCTGTATAACTATGATGCGGTTCGCTATGCCAAGAGTATCCTCTCCGGCAGCGATGAGCAGATGAAGTCCTTGGTAGTCGCTATGCTGAACTACGGCGCCGAGGCTCAGAAGCTGTTCTCCTACAATACCGAGAACCTGGTCAACAGCTTCCTGACTGAGGAGCAGCAGGGTTATGTTCAGGCATACTCTGAAACCATGATCACTCCCGTTGGCAGTGTGGACAGCAGCAAGACCGCCGCGTTCGTCAAGAATGCCGAGGCGTTCTCTGACTGCAAGGTTGGCGTGACCTTCGGTGGCGCTTTTGCCATCAACTACGCTTACCGGCCTGCTTACACCATCGACGGTAATATGACCATGTACTACTGGAGCGATGCTGACTATGCCGATGCCGATGTACTCACCGCGGACAACGCCACCGGTATGTTTGAAATGACAGCCGACGAAAGCGGTCTGTACATTGCATCCTGCACCGGCATTGCCGCCAAGGATGTGGACTCCACGATTTACGCTGTGGGTACCTATGAGAGCGACGGTGTTACCTATACCACCGGTGTCTTTGCCTACAGTCTGGGAACCTACTGCCGCAACATGGCAGCCAATGAAACCAACGGTATGCAGGCTCTGGCTCAGGCAACCGCCGTTTACACCTACTACGCCAAGGCATACTTGGTTCGTCAGTAATGCAAAGGAGGAAAGATGATGAAAAGAGAATATTCGAAACCCGATGTGTTTTTTGATAACTTTTCCCTTTGCACCAGCATCGCGGGTAACTGCGAAGTCAAGACGGACCTGAAATCTCAGGGCGAATGCTATGTGCAGTTCGGTGCTTTGAAGGTCTTTACCGACAAGGTCGTCGGCTGCTCCAAGTATGGAATCGTGATTGAAAACGGCCAGTTCAACGGTCTGTGCTATCACGTTCCCACGGAAAATGCCAACCTCTTCATGTCCTGACAGCAAAACAAGAACCGCCACCCGATCGGGTGGCGGTTTTTGAGATATAAGATACAAGATACGGGATACAAGATATTTTGATGCAGATAAATTGTTGTTTAGTTTGCATCGCCCCGTCATGTCATCCTGAGCGAAGCGGAGCGGAGTCGAAGGATCTCAAACGTAAAGATTGCGAATCTGTCGGAAAAAATATAAAAACCGAACAAATAGATCCTTCGACTTCGTTCCGCTTCTCTCCACTACGCTCAGACAATATGAAATGACTCCTCACTTGCAAAACGTGGATTTACCTGTCATACTTAAGGTGCGAACACTTAAGAAACTGGAGTTACCACATACAAGGAGGAGTCACCATGACAAGTATAACCTATATTGGGATGGATGTCCATACCACAAATTACACACTTTGCTGTTACACCATTGAAGAAGACAAAGCATTTGCCACTGTTCAAACTCGCCCTGACTACAACGAGATACTCAAATACATCGAGCGAATCAGGAAACAGCGCGGTAAGGATACCCAATTTGTATGCGGTTACGAAGCCGGTTGCTTGGGGTATTCTTTGTATCACCAATTAACCAACCACGGTGTGGATTGTGTTATTCTTGCGCCCTCCACTATGGCTGTTGTGCCCAATAATAAAATAAAGAATGATCGCAGAGATGCCGAAAAAATAGCCAGATGCCTTGCCTATCACATGTATAAGCCGGTCTATGTTCCTGACGAGGAAGACAACGCAGTCAAGGAATATATCCGTATGCGGGATGATGTAAAGCAACATCTAAAGGCAACTAAGCAACAGATCATTTCCTTTACCACCAGACTGGGCTTTCAATTTGACGGCAAGACTTATTGGACTCAAAAACATCTGAATTGGTTGGAAAAACTGGAATTCAGTAACGCAATTTTGAAAGAAACTCTTTGGGAGTATCTTGCTTTGTATTACCAGTTAAGCGAGAAGATTGCGGTTTTTGACAAGCGAATAGAGGAAATGTCTCATACAGTCCGTTACGAAGAAAAGGTAGGGAAACTATGCTGTTTTACAGGCATTAAAACCCATACCGCTCTATCCCTGTTGGTTGAGACAGGTGATTTCCACCGTTTCAAAAGTGCATCGCAGTTTGCTGCCTATCTTGGTTTAGTGCCCGGAGAACATTCCAGTAGTGATAATCAGCATCGTACCGGTATCACAAAAACCGGAAATACCCATTTGCGTCGTTTACTGGTGGAAGCATCGCAGCAATACAGTCGTGGTGCCATAGGAAAGAAATCCAAAGAATTGGCTAACAGACAAGCAGGAAACGACCCGAAAGTAATCGCTTATGCAGACAAAGCAACTGAACGCCTGAAAAGAAAATTTTATCGAATCGCATTGAGATCCAAACACAATATTGCCAAAACTGCGGTTGCAAGAGAACTGGCTTGCTTTATCTGGGGTATGATGACTGATAATATTTCCGCTTAACTTTTGCTTCCTTGACGGAGAATATCACTCACAGAAAGCTGCGTCAAGGATGCTGCGCACCGCATTCTGCGGCTTCGTCCTTGACTCAGCTTTCTGTGAGTGATGAAAGGTAGTCAAGGAGACAAAAGCAAACATTTCCTGAGGATGTCTGTAAGGAGCCGAGACTCCGAGCAGGTTTAGCTATCTACGTTCATCCTATAGTGGCACTTTTGTGATCCACGCGCTCAGACAGTAGAGCTCCAGGCGAAACCATTGACCTGCGGTAACCAATCCGCGTATAACAGAATGGCCAATGCCGGAATTCTGACTGTCTCGGCTCTTTTCAGATGTCCTTGGGACAACTATACCTTTTGACAGGTTTTTTCTACTTGACAAATGTCATTTCATAACAGGATGACACGGTGGTGGGCTGAGTGCTAAGTATCATAAACAACAATTTACCGAACCAGAAACTCCTTGGGGAATAAAAACGAGGGAACGCTCTTGACGTTCCCTCGTTTCATTTTCTGTTTACAGGAAGCTGATAATCAAATCAGTGATAAACACACCGGCGCAGCTTGCCGCGGCTACGATGATCAGACTCTTATTTCGCAGTGCCAGCAGAACTGCCAGGGCAAGACCAACCGCGCCGCTGACCCAGTGTTCTGTGGTGTACAAAATGGAAGGAAAGGTCATGGCGGTCAGACATGCCACCGGTACATAATGCAGGAAGGAGCGGATAAACCGGCTGCGGATGGGCTTTTTGAACAGTGTCAGGGGCAGTACCCGAATGAGATAGGTAGTCACCGCCATGGCAAGAATGTAAATGTAAATCATGCCTGCACCGCCTCCTTGTCTTCGATTGGGAAGAGCAGCGCACACAAAGCGGCAGCAGCTACCGTGCAAATGACAATGGCAAGTCCTGCCGAAACCTGATTGAGAAGCGGCACCCATTGAAACAGGCAACTCAGTACCAGTGCCAGAATCATGCATACCAACATGGGCTTTTCTTCTTTTGCCTGAGGAACGACAATGGCAATGAACATACCGTAAAGCAGAGCGCCCAGTGCCATGCGGATGCTTATGGGCAGCAGAGAACCGGCAACAGCACCCAGTAACGTGCCTCCCGTCCAGCCGAGGGCGGCTACCGTACCGGCACCGGTAAAGAAGCTCACCGTCAGTTTTCCGGAACGTGCCATACCAAGGGCGAAAATTTCATCGGTGTTGAAGAAGGCTGCCACCAAACGCTTTCCAATGCCCACATCAGGGCCGAACCGTTGACTCAGCGCCAGACTCATCAGAGCATAGCGGCTGTTGATTACCAATTGGGTCAAAATCATTTCCAAAATCGCGGCACCGGCAGCAATCACGGTCAAACCGGCAAACTGTCCGGCACTGGTGAGGTTGGTTGCGGAAATCAGTACCGAGTGCAAAACACTCAGTCCCTGAGAGACCGCCATGGCACCGAAGCCGAAGCTGACGGAAAAATACCCCACGCATACCGGCATACCGGCTTTCATACCTTCCCGGTATTCTTTGATACGCAAAACAGGTCATCTCTTTTCTAAATCATAGCATGCGTTGCCTATTTTACGTCATTTTTGCGTTTCCGTCAATATAAAATAATAATAATTCAGCAGGGGAGTGTAGCACGAGAGAAAGACATTTGCACACCACATAAATACGTTAAAAGTGGCAATAAGTACCCGTTTCCGGGGCAAAATGCCGAAAAAACAGTACGTAATATTTCATTCAAATATATAAAAAAGTATCGATTTTACCGAAACACACGGAAAAACCTACAAAATAAAAATAAAAAAATTCAAAAAAGGCATTGACAATATGAAAAAAATCGCTATAGTATAAGCATGCTCAAATTAAATTTGGAGGAAACAATATGAAACTCACTAAAATCATTGCCGTTATTCTGTCCCTGGTGCTGTGCCTGGGCGTATTCGCCGGCTGTGCCGGTACCGGCAGCAGCTACACTGCCAATAATACCGAGTATGTCATCGGTGTTTCCGGTCCTCTGACCGGTGGTGCCGCTATGTACGGTAAGGCAGTTGCCAACTCTGCTCAGATTGCCGTTGACGAAATCAACGCTGCCGGCGGTCTGAACGGTGTCAAGTTCAAGCTGGTTGCTGTGGACGATATGCACGATGCTACCAAGATCTCCACCAACTACTCTTCTCTGCTGGAAGGCGGTATGCAGATCTCTCTGGGTACCGTTACCACCGCTCCCGGTCTGGAGTTCAAGAACCTGTCCGCTGAGGACAATGTCTTCTTCCTGACTCCCTCCGCTTCCGGTGATGACATCCCCACCAATGCCAACGGCTATCAGATGTGCTTCGCTGACGGCAATCAGGGTAAGGTCGCCGCTGAGTTTGTTAACGCCAACTTCTCCGGTCAGACCATCGGTGTCTGCTACAAGTCCGACGAGGCTTACTCCAAGGGCATCTTCGATCAGTTCAAGGCTAACCTGGATGACTCTGTCACCGTAATTGAGACCTCTTTCACTGATGCCAACTCCACCGACTTCGCCACCCAGATCGATACCCTGAAGGACTGCGGCTTCATCTTCATGCCCACCTACTACACCCCCGCCTCTCTGTTCATGACTCAGGCTAAGGACGTTCTGGCTGCTGACGCCGTTTACTACGGCTGCGACGGTTTCGACGGCATCGACAACATCGAGGGCTTCGACATCAGCACCATCCCCCAGAAGGTCACCATGCTGTCCCACTTCAACTCCAAGGCTACCGAGGGTCCGGCAAAGGTATTCATCGACAAGTACGTTGAAGCCTACGGCAGCGACACTCTGAACCAGTTCGGCGCTTCTGCTTACGACTGTGTTTACGCCATCTACGGTGCTATGAAGAAGGCCATCGACGAGGGTAAGGAAATCCCCGTTACCATCTCCGCTTCCGACCTGTGCGAGATCCTGAAGGAGCAGTTCAACGGCGGTTACACCCTGACCGATGCGGTCACCGGCGAGTCCATCGCCTGGGAGTCCACCGGCTACGTTAACAAGAGCGCCATCCAGTATGTCATCAAGGAAGCTAACTGATTTTCCTGACAATACTTAATCAAATAACTGCACATACCGGTCACAGCGAGCGGTATGTGCAGTTGTCTTTCAAACAGAATTTAAGATAAGTTGGTAACAGATATGGAAGATATTTTATCTACTCTGATCAACGGTCTGAGCTTAGGCGGCATCTATGCGATGATTGCTCTGGGATACACCATGGTCTACGGCATTGCCAAGATGCTGAACTTTGCCCACGGTGATATCATTATGATTGGCGGCTATGTGATTTTCATTTTCATGGCTACCCACAATCCGCTTTTGGCAGTTGCCATGGCAATTGTTATGTGTGTGATTTTGGGCGTTGTGATTGAGAAGGTCGCCTATAAGCCTCTCCGGGGCGCTTCTCCTCTGGCGGTTCTGATTACTGCCATTGGTGTCAGCTACCTGCTGCAGAGCCTTGCTCAGATTCTTTTTGGTTCCGCTCCCAAGATGGTCACCGTGTACGATTTCGGTACCATCAAGTTCCTGGGTGCAACCGTTCAGGTCTCCGCATTGGTCACACTGGGTGTCACCGTGGTGGTCATGATTGCGCTGACTCTCTTTGTTAAGTATACCCGTCTTGGCAGAGCCATGATTGCCGTGTCTGAGGACAGAAGTGCCGCTCAGCTTATGGGCATCAACGTTAACGGTATTATCACCGTGACCTTTGCCATCGGCTCTGCTCTTGCAGCTCTGGCAGGACTCTTCTACCTGCTCAAAGCCCCCAGCGTTTCCAGCACTTTGGGTGCGATGCCCGGTATCAAGGCATTTACCGCTGCGGTTATCGGCGGTATCGGCTCTATTCCCGGTGCAATGCTCGGTGGCATCCTGCTGGGTATGGTGGAATGTATCTCCTATAAGTTTTCCGCCATTGCTCCTTATACTGATGCCATTGAGTTCTCCATCCTGATTCTGATCCTTCTGGTCAGACCCACCGGTTTCCTTGGCAAGAAGAGGAGGGAAAAGGTATGAAACTGGGTAAGTTTAAGCTCAAGCATTACATCAATTATATCGTTATCGGTATCATCACCGCGATTTTCTCAGGCATCGTCCTGACCGGCGGACGTTTGGATAACTCCACGCTGTTCCTGCTGGAAAAGGTGGCCATCAGCATCATTTTGGCAGTCTCTCTGTCTTTGGTGGTTGGCTTCCTTGGTGAGCTGTCCCTTGGACACGCAGGCTTTATGTGCGTGGGTGCTTACTTGGGCGGCAAGGTGGCAGCACTGCTGCAACCCACTTTGGGCAACGGCCCGCTGGCATTCCTGATTGCCCTTGTTGTTGGCTGCGGCGCGGCAGCAATTTGCGGCATTATCATCGGCATTCCGGCACTTCGGCTCAGAGGTGACTACCTTGCCATTGTGACCCTTGCCTTTGGTGAGATTGTCAAATCTCTGTTCCAGAATACTTCCGATGAAACCTTCGGCGGCAGTCTGGGCTTGCCCACTCCCCGGTACGATAAGAACTATCTGTTTATTTTTGCTTTTATTCTGGTGCTGGTCACCCTTGCGGTGGTGCAGAACCTGATGCGTTCCAAACACGGCAGAGCCATTACCGCCATCCGGGATAACGAAATCGCAGCCCGGGCAACCGGTGTGAATGTCACCAAGTATAAGCTGCTGGCATTCACCTTGTCCGCTGCCTTTGCCGGTATTGCCGGTGTGCTGTACAGCTACAGTAATTACACCGTCCAAAGCGCCAAGTTCGGCTATAACTATTCCATTGAGATTCTGGTTATGGTGGTTCTGGGCGGCATGGGTAATATCAACGGTTCTATCGTTTCCGCTGCGCTGATCACCTTCCTGAACACCAAGCTGGCAACGGTGCTCACCGGTGATTTGGCTGTGCTGCAGAACCTGTTCTATGCCTTGATTTTGATTGTGATTGTTATTTATAACAATGCTCCTGCCCTGAAGGGCTTCCGGGATAAGTACAATCTGGGTGTGCTGGTTGCCAAGCTTCGCAAAAAGGCAGCTGACCCTTCCCATGTTACGGACGACAAGGCAAAATGGGACGTGGTTCCTACCAAAATCAGCATGGACGAAATTCTGTCCGTGGATGTCCTGCCCCAGAGCGGCTCTGACGAAGAGCAGAATGGAGGGGTCAAGTAATGGCAGAATATATTCTTGAAACCCAAAATCTCGGTATCTCCTTTGGCGGCTTGAAAGCCGCTCAGGATGTGAACATCCGTATTAAGAAGAACCAGATTTATGGTCTGATTGGCCCGAACGGTGCCGGTAAGACCACCATCTTCAACCTGCTGACCTGCGTCTATAAGCCCACTACCGGTACATTCTATCTGGCAGGGGAGGAAATGAAAGGTCTGTCCCCGGATAAGATCAACCATAAGGGTATCGCGAGAACCTTCCAGAATATCCGCTTGTTCAATAACATGACGGTGGTTCGGAATGTTATGGTAGGTCTGCACTACAATCCTGCCTATAAGTGTACGGTTCTGGAGTCCATCCTGCGGCTGCCCCGTCACTTCAAGGCGGAGAAGGCAATGCGTGCGCGTGCCAAGGAGCTGCTGCGGATTTTCGATCTGGAGGAGGAGCGTAACAGCCTTGCCTGCAACCTGCCCTACGGTAAGCAGCGGAAGCTGGAAATTGCCCGTGCCCTTGCCACCGACCCGAAGCTGCTGCTTCTGGATGAGCCTGCCGCCGGTATGAACCCCCACGAAACCGAGGACTTGGCAAAGACCATCCGCTTCATCCGGGATCATTTCGATATGACCATCCTGCTCATTGAGCATGACATGAACTTTGTGTCCGGTCTGTGCGATGAGCTGACCGTTCTGAATTTCGGTACGGTGCTGGCGCAGGGAGATACCAAGGCTGTGCTGGAGGATCCCGAGGTCATCAAGGCGTACATCGGAGGATAACACTATGGCAATGTTGGAAGTTAAAGATCTGGAAGTATACTATGGTGTGATCTGTGCGCTGAAGGGCATCAGCTTTGAGGTCAATCAGGGAGAAATCGTATCCCTCATCGGTGCCAACGGTGCCGGTAAGACTACCATGATGCAAAGCATCGTGGGACTGATCCCCAAGAAGAACGGTACGGTCGTCTTCGACGGTCACGATATCTCCAAGACCCCCTGCCACAAAATTGTGAAAATGGGCATGACGCAGGTTCCGGAAGGACGGCGGATTTTTCAGGAGCTGACCGTCTACGAAAACCTGATGATGGGTGCCTACAGCAATAAGAATAATCAGCAGTTCAAGGCGGATATCGAGGCAGCCTACGCCCGCTTCCCCCGACTGGCAGAGCGGCGCAATCAGGTTGCCGGTACGCTTTCCGGCGGTGAACAGCAGATGCTGGCTATGAGCCGGGCACTGATGTGCCACCCCAGACTGCTGATGCTGGACGAGCCTTCTATGGGTCTGTCTCCGTTGCTGGTGGATCAGGTCTTTGAGATTATCAAGGACATCAACAAGGACGGCACTACCATTTTGCTGGTGGAGCAGAATGCCGGTAAATCTCTGGCGATTTCCGACCGGGCTTACGTTATGGAGAACGGCAGCATCGTTCTCAGCGGTACCGGTGCGGAGCTTGCCTCCAGCGAAAAGGTCAAAAAAGCCTATCTGGGCGGCTGATATTTCCCAAAAGCTACGGGTGCGCTGCGGTTTTTGCCGCAACGCACCTGTTTTTTTGCCTCCAGTATAGCAAATTACACAATGAAAGAAAGATGAAATAACGAAAACTGGACAAAATAAACAAAAACACCCTTGACAATCCAACCTAACTGTGATATTCTGCAGTTGGACACAATTGGATATTTTTCGGATGACTGGCTCGGGAGAGACCGAAGCTGCGGTAACGGCGCCGAAGGGGAAATGCAAAAAACTCTCAGGCAAAAGGACCGGGCCACGACGATACTCTGTAGAGTGGGGGCTTCCCCACGCCGAAGGTGCAACCGGGGAAACCCGGGAATCTCTCAGGTTTTTCAGCAGAGGCACAAACCGTATACGCGGTTTGTGCCTCTGTATTTTTTTGTAAGGAGAGTGCTCCATGATTATCACCCAAAAGAAACCCCTTGAAGAGCTGCTCCAAATGCTTCAGGGCGTGACCAAAGTCGCCATTGTTGGCTGCGGCAACTGTGCTGCCGCCTGCCAGACCGGTGGCGAGAAGGAAATTCAGGAAATGAAGACGCTTCTGGAGGAACGAGGCTTTCAGGTGATGGCAACGGTGCTTCCGGATGAATGCTGTCATAAAATGCTGGTGCGGCGGGATACGAAGGTGCTTCGTGACTGTGGCGCGGAGGCAGTGGTAGGCATGGCTTGCGGCGACGGTGTCCAGACTGTGGCAGACAATATCGCTCTGCCGGTATATCCTGCGAATAACACAATGTTTCTCGGTCAGGTGGAACGTGTGGGTATTTTCCATGAGTATTGCCGGATGTGCGGTGATTGCGTGTTGGGAGATACCGGCGGCATTTGCCCGGTGACCCAATGTGCCAAGGGGCTGGTCAATGGCCCTTGCGGCGGACAGAAGAACGGGAAATGCGAGGTCAGCCCGGAGAATGACTGCGCATGGATTAAAATCTATCAGCGGCTGCTCCTGCTGGGGCAGGAGGATAAGCTGCTGAAGCCCTGCCGGGAACGGGGCTATGCCGCCGATGCCCATCCCAGACATATTGACCTGAGGGGGAAGAAAAAATGAGTCTGCTGAAAACAGTATTGGAAAACGGCGGCTTTGCCGTCACAGCGGAAATGGCGCCCCCGAAGGGATATGACGTATCCCATCCTCTGGAGGTTGCGGAGCTGCTTCGTGGCAAGGTGCATGGCATCAACGTCACAGATATGCAGTCTGCCTGCCTGAAAGCATCGGGATTGGGGCTGTGTATTCATCTGAAACAGATGGGACTGGAACCCATCCTGCAAATTACGGGACGGGACAGAAACCGTATGGGCATTCTGGGAGATGTCCTGAGTGCCGCCTCCTTCGGGATTGACACCGTCCTTGCTCTGACCGGTGACCATCCGGTGGTGGGGGACTGCCGGGAAACAAAACCGGTCTACGATTTGGACTCTGTGGGCATCCTTGCCATGCTCAGTAAAATGGAGCAGGAAGGCTGCGACTGCGGCGGTAATCCTTTGAGCAGTGTCCCCACGCTTTTCAAGGGTGCAACCGTTACTCCGGTGTATGAACCTTTGCCGCTGCAAATCCATAAGCTGCGGCGGAAGGTGGAAGCCGGAGCGCAGTACATCCAGACGCAGGGAATCTTCGACACAGAAAGCCTGAAACGCTTTCTGGATGCGGTGGATCGGGCGGATATCCACGTTCCCATCATGGCAGGGATTATCCCCCTGAAATCCGCCGCCATGGGCAAATTTATGAATGAAAACGTCCCGGGCATTGCTGTCCCGGATGCCCAGCTTCAGGCATTGGAGAATGTGAAAGCCTCCGGTGGGAAGCCATCGGAACTGGGCATGACTTTGGCGGCGGATCTGATTGGAGAAATCAAAGCCCAAAGCCTTTGCTGCGGTGTCCACATCATGGCAATCGGAGCGGAAAAGAACGTACCTGCAATCCTGCGGCAAGCAGGAATGGAATAAAAGGAGATGCAGATTATGAGCGGATTGAACCGTACCTCTTTGTACGATGCCCATGTTGCCGCCGGTGCCACCATGGTGGATTTCGGCGGCTGGGAAATGCCCATCCAGTACCCCGGCGGCATTGTTTCGGAGCATTTGTATGACCGAAAGCACTGCGGCATTTTCGATGTCAGCCATATGGGACGTATTCTGGTGGAAGGGGAACAGCGGGTGGCATTTCTCCAGAAGGTGCTGACCGGTAATGTAGCAGCCCTTGTTCCCGGAAGAGCGCAGTACTGTATGATTCCCTCGGAAACCGGCGGTGTTGTGGACGATGCTTATTTGTATATTTTTGAGCAGGAGCACTACCTGCTGGTAGTCAACGCGTCCAATCGGGAGAAGGACTTGGCGCATTTTGCAAAGTATCTGCCGGAATATGACTGCGTTTTGAAGGATATCACTTTTACCACCGCCTCTGTTGCGGTTCAGGGGCCGAAAGCGGAGAGCATCCTGAAGGTGCTCACCGGCGGCGCAGACATCACCGATGCCAAAAAGAACAGTTTGGGCTGTCATACCATGGAAGGTCATACCGTCTATGTTTCCAAAACCGGCTATACCGGTGACCCGGATGGCTGGGAGCTGTTTGTGGATGCCGCCGATGCCCTCTGGTTGTGGAACCGTCTGGTGGAGCTGGGTGCCAACCCCACCGGTCTGGGTGCAAGAGATACCCTCCGTCTGGAGGCAGGACTGCCTCTGTACGGTCACGAAATGGGTACCGACGGGGCAGGGGAGGAAATCCCCGTGTTTGCCGTATCCCTTGCCCGGTTTGCGGTCAGCTTCCATGAGGATAAGGGGGACTTCGTCGCCCGTACGCTTCTTCTTGCCCAGAAGGAGCAGGGGACACCCGGTAAAATCTACCCCGTTGCTTTGATTGACCGGGGTGTGATGCGTGCCGGTATGGATGTCTATGCAGACGATACCCATGTGGGCTGGATCACCTCCGGCACCATGGTGCCTTACTACCACTTCGACGAAGCAGGAGAAATTCTGGATACCACCGGGAAGCGGGCCATTGGCTTTGCCTACCTGAAAGGCGACATTCAGCCGGGACAGATTATTTCCGTGGATGTCCGGGGAAAACGGCTGAAAGCCAAAATTGTAAAGCGTCACCTGATCCAAAACCAGCCCCCTTATGCACGGGCTGAAAGCAACTAAAATAATAAATTATTGGAGGAAATGATTATGAACTATCCCAACGAACTGAAGTATTCCAAGTCCCACGAGTGGATCCGTTACGAAGGTGACGTTGCCATCATCGGCATCTCCGATTTTGCTCAGGATGCTCTGGGCGATGTGGTGTTCATCAACCTGCCTGCGCCCGGTGATGAGGTGATTGCCGGTGACAGCTTTGGCGACGTGGAGTCCGTCAAGGCAGTGTCCGACCTGATCAGCCCCGTGTCCGGCACGGTGCTGGCTGTCAATGACGAACTGGAGGATTCCCCTGAGCTTCTGAATCAGGATCCCTATGCCGCATGGATTATCAAGGTTGAGGGTGTCACTCAGGAGGAAGAACTGCTGAGTGCTGACGATTACGAGGCTTTTTGCGCTGAGGAGGGTTAACCATGGCAAGCTACATTCCGTCCACCCATCCGGAGCGGCAAGCTATGCTCCGGGCTGTGGGTGTGGAAAGCCTGCGTGAACTGTACCGGGATGTCCCGGAAGCCATGTATCTGGAAGACGGGGCGCTGAACATCCCCGAGGGCCTGAGTGAGGCAGAGGTCTGCCGCAAAGTCACCGCTATGGCGGCGAAAAACCATGTGTTCCCCACGGTGCTCCGGGGTGCCGGTGCTTACGACCATTACATTCCTTCCATTGTCAAGTACATCCCTGCCAAGGAAGAATTCCTGACTGCCTATACTCCTTATCAGGCGGAAATGAGTCAGGGTATTCTTCAGTCCATCTTTGAATACCAGACGGATATCTGTGAACTGACCGGAATGGATGTGAGCAATGCCTCCGTCTATGACGGAGCGTCTGCCGCTGCGGAAGCTGCCGCCATGTGCCGTGACCGCAAGCGCAGAGTGACTCTGATTTCCGGGGCTGCCCATCCGGATACCATCAATACCGTCCGTACCTATTGCTACGGCACCAACGATGAACTGCGCGTCATTCCCGTCAAGGACGGAAAGACCGACCTCGAGGCGCTCCGTGGGCTTCTGACGGCAGATGTGGCTTCCGTCTATGTCCAACAGCCCAATTTCTTCGGCTTGTTTGAGGACACCGAGGAGCTTGGCAAGCTGACCCACGAGGCAGGTGCTATGTACATTCTGGGCTGTAACCCCATTGCCCTTGCCATTATGAAGACCCCTGCGGAGCAGGGAGCGGACATTGCGGTGGGTGAAGGTCAGCCCCTCGGTATGCCCCTGAGCTACGGTGGGCCTTATCTGGGCTTTATGGCGACCACCACAAAGCATATGCGCAAGCTGCCGGGCAGAATCGTCGGTCAGACGGTGGATGCTAAGGGGGAACGTGCTTTCGTTCTTTCCCTGCAGGCCCGTGAGCAGCATATCCGACGGGAAAAGGCATCCTCCAATATCTGCTCCAATCAGGCGCTGTGCGCCCTGACTGCGGGGCTGTATATGTCCGCCATGGGCGCCGAGGGAATGGCAGAAGCGGCAAGACAGTCCATGGCAAAGGCACACTATCTGGCAAACGCGCTGTGCGCTCTGCCGGGGGTGTCCATGAAATATTCCGGTGCCTATTTCCATGAATTCGTAACCGTGATGCCCAAATCGGAGGAAGTGCTTCGTGCCCTTGAGGAAGCGGAGATTCTTGGTGGACTGCCCGTAGAAGGGGGCATCCTCTGGTGCGCCACGGAGAAGGTCACACGGGAAGAGCTGGATAGAGCAGTGTCCATTGTGAAGGAGGTGCTGAGCGCATGAAGCTGATTTTTGAGAAAAGTGTCCCCGGAAGATCCCATCAGTATCTTCCGAAGTGTGATGTGGATGGAGTCAGACTGCCTGAAAACCTGAGCCGCACCCACGCTCCCAAACTTCCGGAACTGAGTGAAACCGATCTTTCCCGACACTATACCGAACTAAACCGGAATGTCCACGGTGTCAACAGCGGCTTCTACCCCCTTGGCTCCTGCACCATGAAGTATAATCCCCGTATCAACGAGGAGATGGCTGCCCTTCCCGGATTTACCGGCATCCACCCCCTTGCCCCGGCACATACCACCCGGGGTGCGCAGGAGGTTTTGGAGGTTTCCCGTCAGCTTCTGTGTGAAATCACCGGCATGGACGATATGACCTTCCAGCCGGCCGCCGGCGCCCATGGTGAGTTTGCCGGTGTGCTCCTGATCAAGCAGTACCACCACGCAAGAGGGGATTTTAAGAGAACGAAAATTATCGTTCCGGATTCTGCCCACGGCACCAATCCTGCCACCGCTGCTATGTGTGGGTATACTGTGGTGAACATTCCCTCCGCACCCAATGGCTGCGTGGATTTGGAAGCGCTGAAGCAGGTGCTGGGCGAGGATACCGCAGGTTTGATGCTTACCAATCCCAATACCGTTGGTATTTTCGATGAAAACATTCTGGAAATCACCCGTCTTGTCCATGAAGCCGGCGGTCTTTGCTATTATGACGGCGCTAACCTCAATGCGGTTATGGGTGTTGTCCGCCCCGGTGATATGGGCTTTGACTGTGTACACCTGAACCTGCACAAGACCTTCTCCACCCCCCATGGCGGCGGTGGCCCCGGAAGCGGTGCGGTGGGCTGTAAGGCGCATCTTGCTCCTTTCCTGCCCAAGTCCGCTATGATGGACGAAGGGGAGCATATTCAGGTTCGCAGCTTTGCCGGTAACTTCCTTGTGGTAGTCAAAGCCATGACCTATATCCTGACTTTGGGACGTGAGGGTATCCCGGAGGCGGCAAAGAATGCCGTGCTGAATGCCAATTATCTGCAGGCAAAGCTCAAAGGTACGTTTACCCCTGCCTTTGACCGGATTTGTATGCATGAGTTCGTTTTGGATCTCAGCAGCTTCAGGAAGGAAACGGGAGTCTCCGCTCTGGATGTTGCCAAGACTTTGATTGACTACGGAATGCATCCGCCTACGATGTACTTCCCCTTGATTGTCCACGAAGCATTGATGCTGGAGCCTACGGAAACCGAGTCTGTGGAAACGCTGGATTGGGCGGCAGAGGTTCTTCGTAAACTTTATGCCCTTGCCTATGAAGATCCGGAGTATATGCACAATGCTCCCCATAATGCCCAGATTGCCAGACCCGACGAAGTTCGGGCGGCAAGAAATCCCATCCTCCGTTATCAGGCATGATTACCCGACTGAAATTGTGCCAAAGCCCCTGCTTTGACCCGTATTACAATCTTGCGCTGGAGGAATACTTGCTGGAAACAGTGGGGGAGGGGGAGTGCATCCTCTACCTTTGGCGCAATGAAAACACCGTTGTTATCGGCAGAAATCAAAACCCTTGGAAAGAATGTGCCACCACCCTCCTGGAGCAGGAGGGTGGTCATCTGGCACGGCGGCTTTCCGGTGGCGGTGCGGTGTTTCATGATTTGGGAAATTTGAATTTTACCTTTTTGATGCCCCGTCAGGACTATGATCTGCAGCGGCAGCTTCGGGTCATTCGGGAGGGAGTGCAAAGTCTGGGTATTCCCGCGGAGTTATCCGGCAGAAACGATGTACTGGCGGATGGAAGAAAATTTTCAGGCAATGCCTTTTATAAAAGCGGAAAAAGTGCCTATCATCATGGCACTTTGCTGATTGCCGGAAATATGGAAAAGCTCAGCCGTTACCTGACTCCCTCCAAAGCCAAACTGGAAAGCAAGGGGGTAGCTTCCGTTCGCAGCCGTGTGGTTAATCTTCGGGAGTTTGTCCCGGGACTTACGGTGGAAGACTTGTCCGAAGCCCTTGCAGCGGCATTCAGGAATGTCTATGCCGCACCTCTTACCCGTATGGAAGTTCCCCACGATGCTGTACTTCAGCCTCTTGTGGAAACCTACCGAAGCTGGGAGTGGAACTATGGAAAAGACCTGCCGTTTACCTGCTCCGCAGCCCACCGTTTTCCTTGGGGGAGTGTGGAGGTTACCATGGATATCCGTCAGGGGGTCATCCGGAACCCCGGAGTCTTTACCGATGCCATGGAATGGGAGCTGGCAGAACGTCTTCGCAGTGCCATCGATGGCTGCCGCTACTGCCACGAAGCGTTGTTCAATGCCCTGACGGAGTTTCCCGATGCAGAGGCTTTGTGCCGCATTTTGCTGGAAGCTCAATAAAAATGTAAATTAGGGTTGCTTTCTGTTGAAATATAGATTAAAATAGTAACAGGCTCGACAGTTGATCGGGTACTGAAACGAAAAGAGGTATTACTATGGAAAAATCCAATCTTGGTCTTCCGGTGAAGATTTTTGCGGCGCTGACTTACCTGCTGGCTCTGTTCGGTGGCTATGTTCCCGCAATTCTGGTGACCGGCTACATCCTGCTCCGTGAGGATGACAATTTCCTGAGAAGAGCGGCAGTCAAGAGCATGGCTGTTCTGGTGGCTTGCTCTGTGCTGAGTATTCTGTTCAACCTGCTGCCTGACATGGTGGATATGCTCCGCTCCATGATTATGATTTTCGGCGGCTTCTTCTCCACCGGTTTCCTGGACAATATGTCTGCCTTCTTTGCCAACACTCTGTCTTTGGCTAAGAGCGTAGTTCTGGTACTGCTTGCTGTTCTGGCTGTTTTCAATAAGTCCATCGACATCAAGCCCCTGAGTGCCTGGGCTGACAAGTATTGATTCTTACATAATCCACCACCACAGACTTTCCGGTCTGTGGTGGTTTTTCATGTGCGTATTACTTGCAATCAGGCGGTATATCTGGTAAAATAAAAGAAATATACCCGGAGGTGCCTTATGGATAAGAATGCCCTGCGAAGAGAGATTCGGGAAAAAAAGCGTGCCATGACCCCTCAGCAGATTGAAACTGCCAGCCGTCAGCTGGGAGCGCTGCTTCGGGAAAATGATTTGTACCGCACCGCCAAAACTGTATATGGCTACCTGCCCTACAATCAGGAGGTTCGCACGGTTCCCATTCTGGAGCAGGCAATCCGTGATGGCAAGCGGGTTGCTGTGCCCAAGGTTGTAGGAGAGGAAATGATTTTCATCTATATGGATGACCTGACTTTGGTGGAGAAGGGCTATGCGGGGATTCCTGAGCCCATCGCCAATACACCGGTTGCGGATGACCCCACGGCACTGGTGTTGATGCCGGGGCTGGTATTTGATCCTCAGGGACACCGCGTTGGTTACGGCGGCGGTTTTTATGATAAATTTCTGGCGGCAGAGCCGCATCATCCCACGGTGGCTCTGTGCTATGCATTCCAGATGGTAGAGCGGCTGGAAACGGAAGCTCACGATATTCCGGTGAGTCAGGTCATCTGGGCATAAAGGAGAGTATTATGGATTTTCTTATTATCATCCTTGCGGCAGCGGCAACCTTTGGCGTCTGCTTTCTTTTTGACCGATTGTTTACCAAGAAATTCAGAAACCGGAAGGAACATAAAACCGGTCTTGCCGTCCGAATGAATAAGCGTTACGGTGCTTTTGGTATCATTATGATTGCCCTGGGCTGTGCCGCGATTTTTGCTGCTCTGAACGGAAACTCTTGGCTTCTTGCGGTGGCAGGGGGTGTGATTATTCTGTGCGGAATCGGACTGATTGTCTATTACCTGACCTTTGGTGTGTACTATGCCGAAGATACCTTCCTGCTGAACACCTTCGGCAAGCGGGGGGTGCGGTATCAGTATCGGGATATTGTAGGTCAGCAGCTTTATAATGCCTCCGGCAATATCCTCATCGAGCTGCACCTGAAGGATGGGCGTACCGTTGGTTTGCAATCCACCATGACCGGTGTGTACCCCTTTCTGGACTATGCCTTTGCCGCGTGGTGCCGTCAGACCGGCACAGCAGCGGAAAGCTGTGAATTCCATGATCCTGAAAGCAGTCTGTGGTTTCCACCGGTGGAGGTGTAACTATGCACATTCCCAATGGAACAACTGCGGAGCTGGAGCTGGTCACCTTCCGTCAGGCGCTGGCGGCAGCCAATACCCCCAGTGAGGAATACGATATCAACGAATGGCTCTATGCTCCGAATTTCTACTCGGAATATCGGTACATTCTTGGTACACGGGGAAAAAAGCCCCTGATTTGCATCGGAATTAACCCCTCGACCGCTGAGCCGGGGAATCTGGATAATACCCTGAAGTCTGTGCAGAGAATTGCCCATGGCAACGGCTTTGACAGCTTTATCATGTTCAATGTCTATGCCCAGCGTGCCACCCGACCGGACGATATGGAGCGGCAATGTAACCTCCACCTCCATCGGGAGAATATGGAGGCATTCCGTTACGTTCTTTCTCTGTCCGAGAAAAGCGCGGTGTGGGCGGCATGGGGTGCGATTATCGAGAAGCGGAATTACCTGAGCGCCTGCGTTCGGGATATGGTGGCTGTGGGGCAGGAGTTCGGCGCGCAGTGGTATCATGCCGGAGCGGTGAGTAAAAAAGGACACCCCCATCACCCCTTGTACCTGCGTAAGGATGAACCCTTGAAGCCCTTTGATATTGAAGGGTATCTGGATCTTCTGGAGGGAAAATAATGGATCCCAATCAATGTGAAACCTGCTGGCACTATGATTACGACGAAGAATACGACGAATACTACTGTATGATGGATTTGGACGAGGATGAGGTTTACCGCATCTTCGCATCCAGACAAATCCGTTGCCCCTATTACCGTCAGGGGGATGACTATACTTTGGCGAGGAGGCAGTAACATGAAGCGCATATTTGCGTTGCTTGCGGCGGTGCTGATGCTTCTGTGCGGCTGCAGCCGGGAACCTGAGATTTCCGACAGCACTGCGCCACGCACCACCGAAACCGTGCCTCCCACCACCGGCGCTCCTCCACAGAGCTTCGGAACTTATGACGCGGACAGCCCCGTGGAGGTTCTGACCAAAGGCACGGTGAAGCGATACCGTCTGGAGGCAGGGGATTACTATGCGCTGAAGGTAATGGGGGAGGGGGTACTTCTGTTCTCCGGTGAGGAGCAGACCACTCTGACCCGACTCAGACGGGAGGTAAATCCCGTAAGCATCACCCTTACCGGTTGTTATCTCAAATCCGATTCTCCGACGCTTCGGGTCTGGGAAGAAGGCATCTGTTATTATGACGAAGCCGACCATACTCTGGTGACGCTGGATGCCGACCTTCGGGAAACCACACGGGTCAGCCTTCCGGGGAATATGACCGGGAAGCCCGTACTTTCTCAGGACAGACAGTGGCTCTACTACTATGTGGAAGATGCCCTGCGGAGTCTGGAACTTCGTACCGGCATCTCCCGACTGCTGCAGGAGAGCAATTATCCGGTGCAGCAGACGCGGAATATGTACTTTGACGGCAAAGTTCTCCAATGTACCGTCGGAACGGAGGAAGCGCAGAAAACCGTTCTGATTTCCACCCAGACCGGAAAAACCCTTCAGGTTCTGGATACTCCGCCGGAAATGGAAACCCATGGAGATACCTTCTTTGCCCGATGGTATGAAACCAAAGAATGGAAACTGCTGGTTGGCACGTTTGATACCGCGGCTCAGCGGCTGACGGGCTATCAGGAAGGGACTTGCTTTCCACAACTGCAGAGCAATGCGCTGGTGATTGCCAAAACCGACGAAACCGGCACCACCTTGACCCGGTATCCTCTGACCAAAGATCAGAAAATCAGCACTGTGCGCCTTTCCGGTGTGGGAGCACCGGTGGGAGTCGGGACGGAGGAGAAAGCTGGCTATGTCTGGTTTCTTTCTGCGGATGTTTCCGGTCAGGAGCAGGCGCTGTACTGCTGGGAAGCGGAAACTGGTATGACGGAGCAGACCGTCACACTGGAGCCGTACTATACCCGACAAAATCCGGATAAAGAAGGACTGAAGCAATGCACCGAGCAGGCAAAGGTTTTGGCGGAGCGTTACGGCATCCGAATTCGGCTCTGGGAAGAAGCGGTCAGCACCGTTCCTGAGGGTTACAGTCTGGTTTCGGAATATCAGGTTCCGGTGTATCAGCGATACCTGACGGAGCTGGAAACTATTTTGCAGGACTTCCCGAAGGAAATCTATACCCGACTGGGGAAAAAGTCCGGTAACGGAAAGCTGACCATCTGTCTGGTGTCGGAGGTCTACGGAAGCAATGAGCTTGGCAGCCTGAAGCAGGAAACCGGTGTTCATTTCTGGCACAACGGCAATGCTTATCTGACCCTGACCATGAACGAGCAGTTCCGCTCCAATTTCAGACATGAGCTGTTTCATGCCATCGACAGTTATGTGCTTACCGAGTGTAAGGTCTATGATTTCTGGGAGACCCTGAACCCGGATGGTTTTGTCTATGACTACAGTTACGTTACCAATGAATACCGGGATCCCGGCACCTATCTGGAGAAAGAAACCCGTGCCTTCATCGACATTTATTCCATGAGCTATCCACGGGAAGACCGGGCACGGGTGCTGGAATATGCCATGCGGGATGATGGGGCAGATTATTTTACCTCACCAATCATGCAAGCCAAGCTGCGTACCCTGACCAAAGGCGTTCGGGAAGCCTTCAAACTGAAAGGCGACGAATACCTTTGGGAGCAATACCTGCAGGAGGAAAGTAAATAATAAATGGGCTGCCTCGGTTTGAGGCAGCCCATTTTGAAAAATCAGAGGGTGTTGCGCTTAAGCATCAGACAGGGAATACACAGCAGAATCAAAACCGCAGCCACAGCAGGAATAGCCGGCTCTCCGGTTTCGGGCAGAGGCTCATCTGTAACGGCATTGGTGAAGATAACGGCATTCTGCCGGGCGATTGTCAGCTCTGCCTCAGTACCCTTTCCGGAAATCGGATCAGAGCCGGTGCCTTGCGTAATTTGGGTGGTGACGTTGTAGTGGAAGTAGTTTTCTGCCTCCAGAAGCTCCTCAATGGTGCAGGATGCACCCAGAGGGAGTCCGGTAAACTTGACTGCTTCATCGGCACACAGGGTAAACTCAGCGGAAATCACACCTTCGCCAATGACTGCCCAGGTGATATCCTTGGAGCTTTCCGGCAGACCGGCAAAGTATTCATCGGTCATCCAATCCATACCGCTGTTAGCCACAGGAGCGGTGGACAGATCCAATGTGATCTGGAAGCGGAAGGACTCGTCTGCCTGAGCTTCGGAACTGTTGAGCAGTTTTTTACTGACCTCCAGAGTACCGCCAACCCAGGTGTTCTCCACAGTACCGCCGGTGACGGGGGTGGGGTTGGGCTGATAGCCGGGGAGGGGAGTGGACTCGATAAAGTAGAAATCGCCGGCATTCTCCGGGAGAGAAATACGGATTTCACCGTTTTTGTCAGTATGATAGGTGCCGCAGAGAATATCTCCGTCCTGACTCTTCTTATATAGGTCGAAGGCTACACCGGACAAGGGATGCTTGGTATCGGCATCCTGCTTGGAGATGGTGGCTTGCTGCACCAGATTGCCAATTTTGAAGGTGCCGCTGCAGGCAACGGGGGCAGGGCCGGAGTCGTAGCCCACCATAGCTTGCGCAGAGTCCCGGGCGGACTTTCCATCCACGGGCTTTGCTTCAAAGTAGAAGACGCTGTCCAGACTCTGGATACCGTTCAGGCTCAGAGATACAGAACTGTCGGCGGTCAGGGAAGCATCATCAAGACCGGAAACGGTGATGGCATACACATTGTCGTTGCTCAGCTTGTTTTCTTCTGTCAGGGAAATCTCTGCAGACTGATTTCCTACGGATGCCGTAAGAGTCATGTCATCATCCCCGTCGATAGTAGCATCCACATTGACCAGAACGGTCAGGGCAGTGCCGTCAAGATCCGCAGCAGCGAGCATGGACAGAACGCTCAGACTGTCCTCGTGAACGGCGATTTCTTCGGCTTTTTCTCCGGGCAGGCTCAGAAGGTACTGATAGAAGCCGTCCATATTGGTAGCAGTTTGTGCGCGGGGATCCTCCTCAGCGGTGCAGCCGTTGTCCGTGTACATAATTTCAGAGAAGTACAGGGGCTTGGTTGTGCCAAGGATATCGAAATTAATGGTATAGGCATAGGGATTGGAATAATCCGTACCGTTGGTGATGTTCCAGATGGCACATTGGGTGGCGGAAACCACCTCGGCTCCGGTCAGTTCCTGAAGGAGCACAGCATTTTCACCGTAGGTCTGGGTCAGGTATTCGTTGGCAAGGGACTCCAGCAGGGCAATGTCGGTGATTTTGGGGAAGCTGTTGTTAACCACGGCACGGAGACGGTCGGCACGCTCTGAACCCAGATAGTTGCCCTCACTGTCGTAGCAGAAGTAACCCTCGTTCAGATTGCGGCGCCGGTAGGTAGCTCCGGCAACGACTTCAGTTTCCACATCGGAACAGTAGGTTCCAAAGGAAGCGTAAGGGCCTTCCGGAGCAAGGTTCTCGTCCTGCACCAGCATTTCGTAATTCACCAGATTGAACACGCAAGCCGTCAGAGCGTTCTGAAAGGTGTTGCCGATGGAGACATAGTGGGGGGAAATGTGCTGAAGTCTGACAGCGTAGGGGATGTAGTATTCCGGTAATCCTTCCTTCACCGTTTCGGGCTCGGCGTAGGGGTTGTTCCATGCGTAAATATAGGGGTCAAAATCCTGCTTCCCGGGATCCTCCGGCTGAGCAAAGCTGACAACGCCGAACAGCGTAGCGGCGAAGCAAAGTACCAGCAGCAAGGATACAGCACGCATAAACCGATTCATGGTAATACCTCCGGAGTAATATAGAATCAGGCAACAGACACAAACATCGGTGCCATATATCCTGAATATATTATGAAACGGAACGAGGGAAAAGTCAATAGAAATCAAAGCTGCGTACCGATTTTTCTGCCGTTCTGTTCTCGCATCTCAAAGAAAAGGGTGTGTTGCGGCATTCCGCAACACACCCTGATTTTACTTCAGATATTTTTCGATAACAGAGCGAAGCTCTGCCTCGGAGGAATAGGAGCCAATCTTGATTTGCAGGATGGTACCGTCACTTCCGATAAACACGGTGGTAGGATAGTATTTGATTCCAAATCCACCGCTCATTCCCAAATCCTCCCGCAGCATGGGGAAGGATAAGCCCATATCTTCTTTCAAGGCCTTTATGCTGCTTTCACTGTCAATATGGTTCATGGCGAGCAGTTCAATCTGACTGCCGTATTGCTGATACAAAGCATCAAAGTGGGGAAATTCTGCCTTGCAGGGCCCACAGTTACAGAACCAGAAATTCAGAATTACCAGCTTCTTTTCCTTCAGCAGTCTGGAAAGGGTGTAGGAGTTTCCGTCGGTGTCCGTAATGGTGAAATCTCCCATAACATCTCCGACGGAGTATTGTGCCTTGCTGTGGTCATTGGGGTCAATCACCGGAATCAGGTTCAGGGTGATGTTGGCGCGGGTTGCGGAGAAGGTGTAGCTTGCTTTGCCCTGATAGCCGGCAGGAATGCCGCTGAGGGTTACACGGTATGTGCCGGGATGTTCTTCCAATGTGATGGAAGTGCAGCCGCTGCCGTCGCTGATGCCGCTGCCCAGCTTTTCACCGTCGGTGGTGGAGAGGGTCACTGTGACACCGGAGATATTCTTGCTGTCGCTCCCCCGAAGGTATACTGTGATGGTGCAGTTCGGCTCAGCATCTCCACAGCGGATGCACTTGCCGCCGGAGTAGCGGTGGCCCAATGCTTTCCCTTCCATAGCGGAGCAGGCGCTGCAGGTCTTGGGACTGGTGCAGTTTGCGTCCTGAAAGCTGTGACCGGTGGGGGAGAGGATTTCCTGATAGCTGTGGGCGCATTTGGAACAGATGTAGGTGATAAACCCTGCGGTTTCGCAGCCTGCTTCCTGCTGAATACCGGTGATGTAGGCATGATGGCAAGGCATAGGCTCACTTGGCAAAACTGTGGGGTTGCTGGTGGGAATTGTAACCGGCACCTGCGGAACTGTCGGTTTCACGGTGGGCTGAGGCTCCGTGGGAGAAATGCCGGGAGAAAGGGTAGGCATGGTTTCCACCGGCAGCACAGCCGGATTGGTGGGCTTGGTTTCCGGAATGTCCACAGTGGACTCCGGGACGGTGTGGGGCAGGGAAGTGTCCGTGGTGGGAACCGTACTACTGCCGGCAGTGACCGGCGGGTTCTGCGTGCTGTGACAGGCGGTCAGGCAAAGCAGCAAGGTGACAGCGAGGAGAAAAGAAACATATTTTTTCATAACCGAAATCTGCTTTCTTTAAGTTTGGGGATCTGAACGAAATGCTGTGGGAAATCGCACTGACTGTATTATAGAGTTCCTGCTGTTATGTGTCAATAGAAATACACCGGACTAAAAGAAAATGGCCTCTACCGAAGCAGAAGCCATTTTTGGAAAGAATACGGAGATTACTTCAGGGACTCCTCAACAGCGACAGCCACAGAGACGGTCATACCGACCATGGGGTTGTTGCCTGCGCCCAGGAAGCCCATCATCTCAACGTGGGCCGGGACGGAGGAAGAACCTGCGAACTGAGCGTCACCGTGCATACGGCCCATGGTGTCGGTCATGCCGTAGGAAGCAGGACCTGCAGCCATGTTGTCGGGGTGCAGAGTACGACCGGTGCCGCCGCCGGAAGCGACGGAGAAATACTTCTTGCCCTGCTCCATGCACTCCTTCTTGTAGGTGCCGGCGACAGGATGCTGGAAGCGGGTGGGGTTGGTGGAGTTACCGGTGATGGAAACGTCAACACCCTCGTAACGCATGACAGC
>JAFULI010000084.1 GCA_017473455.1 Oscillospiraceae bacterium | reverse complement strand
TTTCTTAAAGAAAATCACATCGCCGCAGGCGATAACGACACATTTTTCTGATTGCCCTCTCAGTCACGCCTTACGGCGTGCCAGCTCTCCCAAAGGGAGAGCCAAGTCGCCTGTGTTGTAAGTTAAACAACAATTTATCATACAATTCTTTTCTTACTTCCCACTTTGAAAGAGGTGATTTTGTGGTACGGTATTTGTTTTTTCGTGTTCTTCGTGGGCTTGCTTCCATTGTGATTGTGGTGGGGATTGTGATGGCGCTGGTGTATTCCACCTTGGACAGAAACCTGATTTTTGCCGCTGACCCGGTGTTCAGCCGCCAAAAAAGCAATGCCCAGCAGGTCTATAAAATGCAGCAGTGGGAACAATACGGATATGTGGACTACGTTTCCTATGCGGAGTATTTAGCCCAAAACCTTCAGGGGGATGCCTATGCCGCCGCCGTCACCTTGGGAGATACACCGGCGCAGGACAGCGCCGATACCAAAGCACAGACGGAAGCCTTCCGCAGTTACTATGAAAGTCAGGGCTATACCGTTACCCGTCTTACCGGTCTGCGGCAGGGCGGCGGACGGTATCGGGAAGGGGGAGAGCCGAGGCTCTTTGCCCACCGGGATGTTCCTTTGCTGAAACGGATGGGACGGTTCTTTTCAGGGCTTTTCCGTCTGGATACCCCCAACAGCGTTCCCGGTGACGTGGGAGAGCGGGGCCTGACCTTTACTTGGTTTGATCCGGTCTACGGCGGCGAAAAATTCTCTCCGGCCATTCTGGGAAACGGCACGTATCATAAGTACCTTCTGTACTTCGATGACCGGTTCCCATGGCTGCACCAGAATTTTCTGACTGTCAATCTGGGGCAGTCCTACAGTGTCAATACCGGTGTGGATGTGTGGCAAACCATGACCGAACCCCAAGGGGCAAGAGAGCTGCGTACCGTCACCTACCCTTCCGGGCATACTGCCCTGACGGCGGATGACCTGCATACCGCCACCTATGCCCCCGGTTCTTACGAGGCAGGGGATGCGGTCACCCGACAGAATTTTGTGGATGACTATACCGCCGTTGCCACCCGAAAGCAGGGGCTGTCCCGATTGGGCTACTCCTTTGTCATCGGGATTGCGGCGGTGGCGGCGGCATACCTTCCTGCCATTCCCATCGCCCTTGTGATGGCAAGAAAAAAGGGAGGCTTGGGAGATCTCCTTGGCAGTATCTATATTGCGGCACTGCTGGCAGTCCCCAGTCTTGCCTATGTATTTTTGCTTAAGGCATTGGGAGGCGCGGCAGGACTTCCTGTGACCTTTGATTTGGAAGCCCCCACCGCCGCAATGCTGATTTTGCCCATCCTTTCCCTGACATTGCCCACCCTTGCCAACCTGATGAAATGGCTTCGGCGGTATCTGGTGGATCAGAAGCATGCGCTCTATGTCCGGTTTGCCCGTGCCAACGGTGCGTCGGAGGGAGAAACCATGAGACTTCATGTACTGCGGAATGCCATCATTCCCATCCTCCACGGTCTGCCTGCCAGCATTCTGGGTGCCTTGGTGGGGGCAATATTGACGGAACGGGTGTACGTTGTACCCGGTGCAGGTAATCTGCTGACCCGTGCCATCAATGCCTATGATAACGGTGTCATTGTGGGCTTGACGTTATTTTATGCGGTGCTGTCTGTGGTGTCGGTGATTTTGGGAGATTTGGTACTCAGCGCGGTAGACCCGAGAATCTCTCTGGCAGGAAAGGAGGGGTAAGGCATGGATGAGATCCCTGAGGAGCTGCTTTTTGTCCCGGAAACCGCCGATACGCAAGGAGCGGAGAGAATCACCGCTCCGGGGTATTCCTACTGGAAAAGCGTTGGGAGGGTGTTCTTTCGCAAGCGGCGAAATATCCTGCTGTTGCTGCTGCTGGCGGCAGTGCTGGGGTTTTCCTACCTCTACCCTCTGATGACCGGCTATGACCCCGGAGTTGACCCCTATATCAACCTCCTTGACCCCACCGCCAAGCATCTTGGCCCACGGGCGGCTATGGAGAAATTCGGCTATTCCCTGCGATGGTGTCTGGGTACCGGTGCGTCCGGACAGTCCACCTTTGATGCGGTGTGGTACGGTGCCGGGATTTCTCTGTCCCTTGCGCTGCTGTGCGGAGCAATCAACCTGACGGTGGGGGTGCTGGCAGGGGCGGTATGGGGCTTTTCCCGACGGGTGGATGCGGTGATGACGGAGGTGTATAACGTCATTGCCAACATTCCCTATATCCTGCTGATTTCTGTGGTGGTGCTGATATTGTCTGCCGGTTTTTTCAGTATGGTGTTCGCCCTGACGGTCACCGGCTGGGTGGGGATCGCCTACTTTGTCCGTACTCAGGTGATGATCATTCGTGACCGGGAGTATAATCTTGCCTCCCGATGTCTGGGGACACCCTTGCATCGGATTGCCCGAAAAAATATCCTGCCCTATCTGACCTCGGTGATTGTGACCTTGGCGGCAACGGAAATCCCGTCGTATTTGTCTTATGAAGTGTTTTTGTCCTTTATCGGCATGGGGTTGGAGGATATGTCCTTGGGAAGACTCATTGAGGCATCCCAGAACGCCATGCTCACCCCGGGCTGGGAACTGGAATTCTGGAGTCCGGTGGCGTTGGCGGCGGTCATTGCACTGGTGCTCTACGTTACGGGACAAAACCTCAGCGATGCCTCAGACCCCAGAACCCACATTTAGATAACCGCCGGGAATTCAGGTGAGTTGTTGCTTGCGCACCCAAGCCTCAAGAATGCCATCCTGAGCGGAGCGAAGCGGAGTCGAAGGATCTCGAACGTAAAGGTTGGGAAACTGTCGGAAAAGATATGAAAACCGAACCAATAGATCCTTCGACTTCGTTCCGCTTCGCTCAGGATGACACGTCGAAGGGTTCGGTACTATTTATCCGTTCATCAGCAAGGGGAGGGAAACATGGAAAAATACGAACCGTTGTTATCGGTTGAAAATCTGCAGGTTAGCTTTCAGGTTCGGGGACGGGAGCTGACGGCGCTGCGTGGTGTGGACTTGCATATGAATGCCGGAGAGTCCGTGGCAATTGTGGGAGAGTCCGGGTCGGGGAAATCCGTGTTTACCCGTGCCCTGACGGGAATGCTGGAAGACAACGGAAAAATAACAGCCGGCAGCATCCGCTTTCAGGGGCAGGAGCTGACGGCACTTCGTCGGGAACGGGGCTGGCAGAGCATCCGTGGCGGTGGAATTGCCACGGTGTTTCAGGACCCTATGATGGCATTGAATCCGGTGCTGACCATCGGAAAGCAGCTTACTTCCGCCATCCGTGCCCACCAGAAATGCACAGCCAAGGAAGCAAGGGAACGGGGGATTGAAATGCTCCGCAGAGTGGGCATCCCCAATCCGGAAAAACGGATGGAGGACTATCCCTTTCGCTATTCCGGAGGAATGCGGCAAAGGGTGGTAATTGCCATTGCGTTAAGCTGCCAGCCGAAGCTGCTGATTTGTGACGAGCCAACCACCGCTTTGGATGTGACGCTGCAGGCACAGATTTTGGCGCTGCTTCAGGAATTGCAGCAGGAGCTGGGCTTCGGAATTTTGTTTATCACCCACGATTTGGGGGTAGTGGCAAAGATGGCACATCGGGTGGCGGTGCTGTATGCCGGTCAGATTGTGGAGCAGGGGACGGTGGAGGAGATTTTTTACGACCCCCGACATCCCTATACCTGGGCGCTTTTGTCCAGTCTGCCCCAGCTTGCCGTGGGGGGAGAGTCACTGTATGCCATACCCGGAACGCCCCCCAGCCTATACGGAAAGCTGACAGGAGATGCCTTCGCCCCCAGAAACCCTTACCGCCTGAAAATCGATGGGATCAAAGAGCCGCCGGTGTTTTCCGTAACCCCCACCCATACCGCAAAAACGTGGCTTCTGGATCCCCGTGCGCCAAAGACGGAAAAACCGGAAGCCATTCGGGAGCTGCACCAGAAGCTGCTGGATCAAATCAGGGAGGTGTGACCATGAAAGACCCGGCATCCCGGGAGGTTTTGCTCAGCGTTTCTCATGTGGATATTGTTTTCGGCAAGGGAAAAAATGTCCATCGGGTGGTGCGAGATGCCACCTTTGAGATTCATAAGGGGGAGATATTTTCTCTGGTTGGGGAGTCCGGCTCAGGAAAAACCACCCTTGGCAGGGCGGTGATTCGGGTCAATCCCTGCGCCGCAGGGGAGATTCTCTATCAGGGAAAGCCCCTCAGCGGCAACATCTCCCGAAATCGGGAACGGGAACTGATTCGGAAAATCCAGATGGTATTTCAGGATCCCACGGCTTCCCTGAACGAACGTGCCACCGTGGAGGAAATCCTCAGCGAGGGGCTGCGGAATTTCCGTCTGTATAAAACCGAGGAAGAGCGGCTGCGAAAGGTACAAAGCATTCTGGAGGCGGTGGGGCTGTTGCCGGAGCATCTGCACCGGTATCCCCATGAGTTTTCCGGCGGTCAGCGGCAGCGGATTGCCTTTGCCCGTGCCATGGTCATGGAACCGGAGCTGGTGGTTGCGGATGAGCCGATTTCCGCGCTGGATGTGTCTGTCAGAGCGCAGGTACTGAATTTGATGAACGATTTTCGCAGAAAGCATCAGGTGAGCTTTCTGTTCATTGCCCACGATTTGTCGGTGGTGCGGTTCATTTCTCAGCGAATTGGGGTCATTTATCAGGGGAACATTGTGGAAATTGCCCCGGCAGAGGAACTGTTCCGTTTCCCTTTGCATCCATATACCCGTGCGCTGATTTCCGCTGCCCCCATCCCCGACCCTCTTCTGGAACGCAGAAAGGTGCTTTTGACTTATGACCCCACCTGCCACCCGGGAGGCAAGGCGAGTCTGCAAAACATCGGTCATGGCCACTACGTCTACGGAACCAAGCAGGAACTGGACGAATACCACCGCCTGCGGGAAACCAAAGACCATATCCCCAGCATCACCCTCCGGGAGGAACGGTAAATTGTTGTTTGAAGTTCAATTACGCATATGTCACTTGCCTCTCCCTATGGGAGAGGTGCCCCCGAAGGGGGCGGAGAGGGTATCGTGATTTTCTTAAAGAAAATCACATCGCCGCAGGTGATAACGACACATTTTCCT
>JAFULI010000083.1 GCA_017473455.1 Oscillospiraceae bacterium | reverse complement strand
CCTCCCGGCTCAGCGCCGTTCATCAGACAGCTTATTGAGTTTACCACAGACTCTTTCATTTGTCAAGAACTTTTTTCATTTCTCGGCAAGTTTTTTTCTGAGGTTTTCTCTGCCGCGCCCCTCGCCGGAGCGCTTGCATATGTTATCACACAGCTTCCGTAAAGTCAAGGGGGAATTTCACTTTTTTACGACTTTTTTTGCTTGTCTATTCCTTGTGTTATCAACGGGGTTGCGACCCAAAATACAGTCGTCCACACAGCAAGGATTCTGCCGTCTATGTGCAAATCGCACAAGGTGAGGACACCGGAAACAACAGTGCCAAGGACGATCCCAGTCTTTCTTCCGCCGGGTTTGATTTCTTCTGCCCAGTGTCCGCAGAGGGTCAAATACAAACTCATCAGAGTAAACCATCCCGCAGTCATTGCCGCTGAGATGACCGCTTCAAATCTTCTGGCTGTTTCCAGGATACTCAGACTTCTTGTCATTTCATAAAAAGCATTGTCGGTATTCGCCGCAACCATCGGACTGAGAACCCCCAGCGTGATAACAGATGCCAACAGCACAAATATTCCAATCAGCGGCAGTCCCGTTATCCGTCGTTCCTTTTCTTTCAGCAGAGGGATGACTCCCACCGGTGTCAGGAGCAATGGAATAATCAGCCAAGGCTCTGTTCCCTTTGCAGGACGCAGCCACATGGGACGCACCTCCCGAATTCCCGCGCCGAAGACCAAAAGGTAAATTCCCAGCACGAACCAGAACAGTACGCATCCGACCCTTGCCGCCGCGGATGGGCCTTTCAGGGCTGACCATGCCGCCAGAGCCAGCAGCACAAGGGGAACTGCCACATGGGCACCGGTTTGCCAACTGTTCATGGTTTCCCCTGCCAATGTTCCCATGAGGCAAAGGGTGGTGAGCCAATACAGTATTGACACAATCCGTCCCCGCGGCTGTTTTCCCCATCCCAGACACAACAGACAAGCAAAGAGGCAGCCGGCCGTTACCGCCAGAGTCCACACCCAGGACGCACCGCCAATGAGCTGGATTGCCGGTGGGGTTATGGCGGCAAACAGCCACGCAGCCAAACGCTTATCCGATAAGGCTTCACGGTTCAAGTTCCATTCTCCCCTCCCGTATAATCAGCTTCGGCAGGTTCCACTCCCCTGCCAGCCACAATCTCAGGGTAACCTGAGAGGGATGCTGCTCCAGATACGTTCCTGCCGTTTCCATATCCGGCTTTCCATAGGTATGGTACAGTCGGCAGGAAGGGCGCAGGTGGTCTTTCAGCTCCGGCAGCCATTTTTCCGCGCCCTCGGAAAGAAGCAGATAGTCCACGGTATCCAGAAAGATTTCTCCGGAAGCTGTCCGCCGCATAGCCTCCACTGCCTGAGAAACTGTTCGTCCCGTCCCCTGCTCACCGGTATCGGTTTGCAAGGTTACGACACTCCCCTGCCCCTTAACTGCAAGCACCTGCACCGGACACAGCTTCCCGACATCTGTGCCGCTGCCTTTGCTTCCCAATGCCGCCGCGACTGCAATCACCAAAAGATACCCCAACCATCGCTTCATTTCTGATTCCTTTCGTCCTGACCGGCATAGCGGCGGGTTCGCCATTTTTGCTGTACCAGCTTTTTACGCAGTATCCCGGGGGCTGTTCCTCCGGCAAAGGGAGCGAGATACTCCACGCCAAGGCTTTTCAGGGAAGACAGATGGATCAGCAAGGCAATCGCCCCCAGCGTCACACCGAAAAAGCCCGCCACCGCCCCCAGTCCTGCCAGCGCAAACCGCCAGATCCGTACTGCCTGCGCCAGATCCCTGTTTGGCTGAACAAAGCCGCAGACTCCGGCAACACTCACCACTATCAATGCCGCCGGAGAAATCAGCTTCGCCTCCACCGCTGCCGTTCCTACCACGATTCCCCCGATCACCGAAACAGACTGTCCGATGGCCTGGGGCAGGTGCAGTCCCGACTCCTGCAGCAGTTCAAAGGCTATCAGCAAAGTCAGCACTTCCATCGCCGTGGAAAAAGGGACGGACTGCTTGCTTTCGATGATTGCCCGAAGCAATGGCAGGGGCAGCATCTCATGGTGGAAGGTGGTCATGGCAATATACAGTCCCGGCAGCAACAGGCTCAGCAGCAAAGCCCCATACCGCAGCACACGGATGCAGGAGGCAGAAATGTAGTCCATACTTCTGTCCTCCGGGCTTTCCATCAGGCTGCCGATATCCACCGGTGCCAGATAGCCCAAAGGCAGACCGTCCACCAGAAGCCCCACCCTTCCGTCCAGAATGCCTTGGCAAAAGCGATCGGTGCGTTCGGTATATTGCAGCAGAGGAAACGCGGTGGTACGGGAGCCGGTGATATACTCCTCTACCGCCGAAGGAGAAAGAAATCCGTCGATATCGATGCTGTCAAGTCTGGCTTTCATGGCGGTTACCAAATCCGGATTGGTGATGCCCTCCAGCCAAATCACCGACACGTTGGTCAGGCTCCTGCGTCCTACGGTGGTTTCGTAGAGCCGCAGGTCAGGAGAGCGGAGGTGCCGGCGGATGTAGCTGGTATTGGAGCGGATGGTTTCCACAAAAGCATCCTTCGCTCCCTTGACGGTATTCTCTACCTCCGGGGCAGAGGTACCCCGTTTGTCCGGCGTTTTGACTTCAAAACCGATTGCGCCGACTCCCGGAAACAGCACCACACAAAAGCCGTTGACCAGCAATTTTGCCGCGGTATCCAAGTCCTGACACGGTACTGCTACATTATTATATATCATTCCCGACATGGCATGGTCATACAGCGCAGCCATATCCTCCCCTTGCAGGTGACGGGTGATGGGTTTGAAAATGTAGTCGGAGGCATAAGCAGAGGCAATCAGCCCATCGATGGCATAGACATAGAGGACTTGTCCGGAGCAATGCAAACAGCGTGCCATGAAATCGTTGGCATCCCGAAAAATATGGCGGATGTTTTCGTCGGTCAGCTCTCCGGGGTAGTCAGGGTTTTGGTTTGGCATATCAGCACCTCCGCAGGGTAGCTTTCCCAAATATATGGGGAATATACCTCGCAGTTGCTTTTTGAGCGGTTTGGTGGTATAGTAGCGGTACATTATATATAAGGAGTATTCAGATGTCAGATGTAATCGCTGCCGTTTCCACCGGAAATCAGGTTTCCGCCATTGGTATTATCCGGCTCTCCGGAGATGGCTGTATTGACGTTGCGGGCAAGGTTTTTACATTAAATAATGGTGCTTCGCTGGGTACGGTTCCTCAGCGGAAGCTGATGCTGGGTCAGTTACATGACAAGGACGGTCGGGTGATTGACCAGTGCATGGTTGTCTGCTCCCGTGCTCCCCACAGCTACACCGGTGAGGATACTGTGGAATTCCATTGTCACGGCTCGCCGGCAGTGCTGGCTTCCGGTCTGGGGGCGCTGTATGCCGCCGGAGCAAGACCTGCCACAAGAGGCGAATTCACCAAACGGGCTTTTCTCAACGGACAACTGGATTTGACTCAGGCGGAAGCCGTTATTGATTTGATTGAAGCGGAAACCGCAGATGCCGCCGCCAATGCCGCCGGTCAGGTGGGTGGTGTCTTACAGAAAAAGCTGGCACCGGTATACGACGATTTGACGAATCTTTGCAGTCATTTCCACGCTGTGCTGGATTATCCCGATGAGGACATTGAGGATTTTGGTCTTGCCGCTTATGAAGGCACGCTGAAACGCAACGCAAAGGTGCTGTATGCCCTTGCGCAATCCTATGGACAGGGGCGGATATTGCGTCAGGGTGTTGCCGCCGCAATCGTAGGACGTCCCAATGTGGGAAAGTCCAGTCTACTGAACGCTTTGGCAGGCTATGACCGGGTCATTGTAACGGACATTCCCGGCACAACCCGTGACACGGTAGAGGAAACGGTGATGCTGGGCGCTACCCGTCTTCGTCTGATCGACACCGCAGGCATTCGGGAGACCACGGATACTGTGGAAGCCATCGGTGTGGAGCGTTCCAAAAAGGCAGTAGAAGACGCGGATCTGGTTTTGTTTGTCTGCGACGGCTCCTCTGCCCTGACTTCAGAGGATGAAGCCATTATTGATTTGTGTCTTGAACACGAGCACGCAATTGCTCTGATGAACAAGTCTGATTTGGGTCAGCAGGTATCCCCCTCGGAGCTGCCGTTTATGGCAGTCATTCCGGTTTGTGCCAAAACCGGAGAGGGGCTTGACCGGCTTGCGGATATGGTGGATGCCATGTTTGAAGGGGAAACTCCCTGCGACGGGTCGATTCTCACCAACGCAAGGCAGTATGATGCCATCCGCAGAGCCTACGAGGCATTGCTTCGCGCACTGCAGGGGCTGAAGCTGGGTCAGACACCGGACGCGGTACTCACTGACGTGGAAGAAGCCATGGAAGCCATGGGCGAGGTCACCGGTGCTACCGTCCGGGAGGACATTACAGCAAGAATTTTTGAAAGATTTTGTGTTGGGAAGTAAGAAAATGATTTATTTGGACAACTCCGCTACCACGAAGCCTTGTACTGAGGCTGTGGAAGCGATGACTTTGGCTTTGACGGAAGGATGGGGCAATCCCAGCGCCTTGTATGGCTTTGGCATTGATGCCGCCCATGCTTTGCGAAACGCAAGAAATCAGGTTGCCGCTGCCCTCGGCGCAGAGCATGACCGGGTATTCTTCACCTCCGGCGGTACAGAGGCAGACAACTGGGCAATCTTCGGTACGGTCAAGCGGTTTGGGAAACGGGGCAGGCATATCATTACCACTGCCATGGAGCATCCTGCCATTTTGAATTGTATGAAGGAACTGGAGGCGCAGGGGTTTGCGGTGACCTATTTACAGCCGGACTCCCTGGGTCGGATTCCTTTGGATTCTCTGAAAACCGCCTTACGCAAGGACACCATTCTGGTCAGCATTATGATGGTCAACAACGAAACCGGTGCGGTGATGCCCATTGACAAAATGGCAAAGCTGACCCATCGGATTTGTCCGGATGCCGTCTTCCACACCGATGCGGTGCAGGGCTTCCTGAAAATCCCCTTTCAGGCAAAGACTTTGGGGGCGGATTTAATTTCCGTTTCCTCGCATAAGGTGCATGGCCCGAAGGGTGCGGGCGCGCTGTATATCAGTCCCCGTCTGAAGTCCTTCCCTGCTCTGCTGCTGGGGGGCGGTCAGGAGGGTGGATACCGCAGCGGTACAGAAGGCACTCCTGCCATTTTCGGTTTTGCCGCCGCCTGTGCCGCTGTCCATGCCGGTCTGAAAGAAGACACGCAAAAGGAAAGAAAACTGTTGGAGGATTTTATCGAAGTCGTTTCCGGTTTGGATGGCATTCGGATCAACGGCGCCCACGATGCTCCTCACATTCTTTCCCTTGCCATCCCCGGTGTACCCACCCAGAATACCATTAACATTTTGCAGGACCACGGGATTTGCGTATCCGCAGGAAGTGCCTGTGCCAAGGGACATCGCAGCCATGTGATGACTGCCATGAACCTCCCTCCGGAGGTCATTGACGGCTCTTTCCGGGTATCCATCAGCCGGGAAACCAAAGCCGAAGAGCTTCAGCTTCTGGCACAAGTGCTCAGGGATGAAATTCTGCCACGGGTTCGGTGAAATTTTGCACAAGAATAGTTTCGTTTTTCAAGGTGGTAATCGTTCAGATTTCCACCTTGGATTATTTTTCTGCAAGTTTAAGAAAAAAAGTTGCAAAAAGGTCTTGTATTCTCCATGGAGTTCTGCTACAATAAACCCCGTGAAATACTTCCTGAGGAGGACATTTGTTTATGAGTTATGTAGATGAGACCCTTGCCCGGGTAAAGGCACAGAACCCCGGTCAGCCCGAATTCCATCAGGCTGTGGAAGAAGTTCTGGAATCCCTGCGTGTGGTTATCGAGCGCAACGAGGAAAGCTATCGCCGCAACGCTCTGCTGGAGCGGCTGACTACCCCCGAGCGGTGCATTCTGTTCCGGGTTCCCTGGGTGGATGACAACGGTCAGGTTCAGGTGAACAATGCTTACCGTGTGCAGTTCAACTCCGCTATCGGCCCCTACAAGGGCGGTATGCGTTTCCACCCCAGCGTCAACCTTTCCATTATGAAGTTCCTCGCCTTTGAACAGACCTTCAAGAACAGCCTGACCAGCCTGCCCATCGGCGGCGGCAAGGGCGGCTCCGACTTCGACCCCAAGGGCAAGTCCGACCGTGAAATCATGGCATTCTGCCAGAGCCTGGTTACCGAGCTGTATAAGTACATCGGTGCGGATACCGACGTACCCGCCGGCGACATCGGTGTCGGCGCAAGAGAGGTCGGCTTCATGTTCGGCCAGTACAAGCGCATCCGTGGTATTTACGAAGGCGTATTCACCGGTAAGGGTCTGAGCTATGGCGGCAGCCTTGCCCGTACCCAGGCTACCGGCTACGGTCTGCTGTACCTGACTGACGAAATGCTCAAGTGCAACGGCAAGTCTCTGGAAGGCAAGACCGTTGTGGTTTCCGGTGCCGGCAACGTGGCAACCTACGCCATCGAGAAGGCATGGCAGCTGGGTGCAAAGCCCGTAACCTGCTCCGACTCCACCGGCTGGATTTACGATCCCGATGGCATCGACGTGGCTACCCTGATCGACGTGAAGCAGGTCAAGCGTGCCAGACTGACCGAGTATGCCAAGGCCCGTCCCAACGCTGTTTATCACGAAGGCAAGGGCGTTTGGTCCACTCCCTGCGATGTGGCTCTGCCCTGCGCTACTCAGAACGAGCTGCATCTGGAGGATGCCAAGATGCTGGTTGCCAATGGCTGCTTCGCCGTCGCAGAAGGCGCGAATATGCCCACCACTCTGGAAGCCACCAAGTACTTCCAGGACAGCGGCATTCTCTTCTGCCCCGGTAAGGCTTCCAATGCCGGCGGTGTCGCCACCTCCGCTCTGGAAATGAGCCAGAACTCCGAGCGTCTGAGCTGGAGCTTCGAGGAAGTGGACAGCAAGCTGAAGACCATCATGGTCAACATCTTCCACAACCTGGACGCTGCCGCCAAGGAGTACGGCATGGAAGGCAACTACGTTGCCGGTGCCAACATTGCAGGCTTCCTGAAGGTTGCCGATGCGATGACCGCTCAGGGTATTGTCTGATCTCAGGAATATATCGTTACACGCCGCAGTCTCAAGGGAACTGCGGCGTGTTTTTGTATGGTCAGAATTTATCGATAATCCGTTGCGTGCCGGTTTGGAGGATGGCTGACGTTTGTTCTCCCAGACATTCCCCAAGAAGGTCATATTCATAATTTCCTGCGTGGGGGACTTTCCATGCGCCGGCATCGGTACCCGGGGCAAGGAAGCCGCCCATTGCGGCAAACAAAGCCACGTTTTCCATGGCACTTTCCAGGATCGCTGCCACATCCGGCTCAGAAAACCGTCCCGTTCCCCGAAGGTTTCCGATGGTGGAGAGGGTTGGCACCCAGACAGTACCGTTTTCTTTCATGGCATAGAGGGCTTCTTCCGTGAGATACGCGCCATGCTCCACGCTGTCCACACCGGCTGATGCCGCTGCTTCCGCTGACCTTCCGTTGGCATGCGCCATAACGGAAAAGCCTTCTTCATGGGCGATGTGAACCAGCTCCCGAATTTCCCGGTCGGAAAGGGGCTCTTCCGTCAGCACACCAAAGCGGTCAAAATCCATCAGTCCGGAAATCATAATCTTGATAAAGTCCGCACCATGGCAGCGGTGGCAGGCAAGCCGGTTCCGATACTCCCGAACATCCTGCCAGGTTTCTCCGATAAAGCTGCCGTAATGTCCGGCTTTGCACAAAGGTGCCAAGGGGGTTCGATAGATGATACCGTACTCCGGTGCCAGCTCTCTTGCGGTTTCCCCTACGCCCCAGCGGTCACCGCCATCCCGAAGGTAAGTAACCCCCTGCTCCCGGTACGCACTGAGAACACCGCGAATCCACCCTCTGTCCGGCTGCTGCCGATGGCGATGGATTGCCTGTCTCCAGTCCACACCGTCCAGAACCATATGCATATGACAATCGGCTTTCATTGCTTCACGACCTTTCTGTGGGACAGTATATCAGATTTCCCCGTTTCCCGCAATTGTAAACTTTTTTCCGCCCCCTTGTCAAGAGAGGGGCGGCATGGTAGAATATTAGGTAATGTGCTACGTTTTGGAGGTGTTATTTGTGCATACGCATTTCGGTGCCCGATTTCGGGCGCTGCATTGGTGTACCGATCAGATTATGAACGATGCTCTGGCACAAATGGAGCTGACCGCTTCTCAAGGGCGGATTCTGGGCTACATTGCCCATCAGTCACAGCCCCCCTGCCCCAAAGATATTGAGGAGCATTTTCATTTGAGTCATCCCAGTGTATCCGGTACTTTGAGCCGCATGGAGAAAAAGGGTTTTATTCGCTTCGGTGAAGATGACCGTGACCGCAGGTGCAAGCGTATCCATATGCTTGAAAAAGGCAGGGAATGCTGTGAGCGGATGTCCCGTCGGATTGCTCAGATTGAAATGCAGGTTGTAGCCGATTTTACCCCGGAAGAGCAGGCTCTGTTCTCCCAACTGCTGGACCGCGCCATCGGGAATTTAGGCGCAGAGTCCTGCAAATCATTTCATAAGGAGGAAACCCAATGCTAAAACGATTGCTTCGGTGCGTTCGGGAATACAAGTGGCCGGCACTTCTCAGCCCCCTTTGCATGGCAGGTGAGGTTGCCATGGAAATGCTGATCCCCCTGGTCATGGCGGATTTGTATGACTACGGTATTGAAATGCAGGACACCGCATATGTTGTGCAGAAATCCATTCTGCTGGTGCTGTGCGCTCTGTGTTCCCTGACCTTCGGTGTGGCTTCTGCCATTTTCGCTTCCAAGGCAGCCACCGGTTTTGCCAAAAATCTTCGCCACGATATGTACCACCATGTTCAGAAATTCAGCTTCGGGAATATCGACAAATTCTCCAGCGCCTCCATTGTCACCCGTCTGACCTCGGATGTTGCCAATCTGCAGATGTCCTTTCAGATGATGATCCGCATGGCAATCCGCTGCTCCATGATGCTGGTGCTGGCTCTGATTATGGCGCTGCGAATCAGCGTTCGCCTCAGTTCCATCTATGCCATGGTCATGCCGGTGCTGGTAATTGCTCTGATTTGTCTGACACCTGCGGTATTCAAAATCTTCGACCGTGTATTCAAAACCTACGACAAGCTGAACAATGTGGTGCAGGAAAACATCCACGGTATTCGGGTGGTCAAGAGCTTTGTCCGTGAGGATAAGGAGAAAGAGAAATTCACCTCCATTTCCGGTTCTATCTTCAGGGACTTCTGCAAGGCTGAGAAAATCCTCGCTCTGAACAACCCCATTATGCAGCTTTGCACCTACTCCTGCATGCTGGGCATTTCCTGGGTGGGCGCTCAGATGGTCATTCTTTCCGGCAACAACCCCGATGTGGGTCTGACCACCGGTCAGCTCAGCTCTATGTTTACCTACACCACCCAGATTCTGATGGGACTTTTGAACTTCTCTCTGGTCTTCGTTATGCTGACCATGAGCCGTGCCCCCATGCGGCGGTGCTATGAAATTCTGGCGGAAGAGCCTGACCTGAACTCCCCCGGGGAATGTGTCACCAAGGTTTCTGACGGCTCTATTGATTTTGAGGACGTATCCTTCCGCTACTCCGCCACCGCTCAGCACCGTGCGCTGAAGGAAGTGAACCTGCACATCCCCTCCGGTGCTACCGTGGGTATTCTGGGCGGTACGGGTTCCAGCAAAACCACCTTGGTTCAGCTTATCCCCCGGCTGTATGATGTATCTGAGGGCTGTGTCAAGGTCGGCGGTGTGGATGTTCGGGATTATGACCTGGAGGTTTTGCGTGACGAGGTTTCCATGGTTCTGCAGAAGAACGTTCTGTTCTCCGGCACGATTAAGGAGAACCTTCGCTGGGGCAATCCCGATGCCACCGATGAGGAACTCATCCACGCCTGCAAGCTCGCCTGTGCCCACGATTTTATTACTTCCTTCCCCGATGGGTACGACACCCACATCGAGCAGGGCGGCACCAACGTTTCCGGCGGTCAGAAGCAGCGGCTGTGCATCGCCCGCGCCCTGCTGAAAAAACCGAAAATCCTGATTCTCGACGACTCCACTTCCGCAGTGGACACCCGTACCGATGCCATGATTCGTCAGGCATTCCGTGAGGAAATCCCGGGTACAACCAAGCTGATTATTGCCCAGCGGGTCGCTTCCGTGCAGGATGCGGATATGATTATCGTGCTGGACAACGGTCAGGTCGTGGACACCGGCAATCACGAGGAACTGATGTCCCGCTGCACCATCTATCAGGAAGTATTCCACTCTCAGAAGAAAGGAGGGGATGAATAATGCCTCCTGTTCGACTTTCCGGTGACGGCCGTCTGGCAAAAGATCCGAAAAAGACTCTGCTTCGGCTCCTTGGCTACATGAAGAAGCACATCCCCACCTTGATTGTGGTATTCTTCTGCATCATCGCCACCTCCATTGCCCAGACCATGGGCAGTCAGTCTTTGGGTACTCTGGTGGATGATTACATCCTGCCCATGGTAAAGTCCGGCTCTACGGATTTCCAGCCCATTCTGCAATTTCTGCTGAGAGTGGCAGGAATCTTCCTTTTGGGTATGCTGGGTTCTTTCCTGTTCAATTTCCTGATGGTCAAAGTCAGTCAAGGGACACAGAAGGAAATCCGGGATTCCATGTTCGCCAAAATGCAGACTCTGCCCCTGCGCTACTTCGACAGCAACACCGCAGGCAACATCATGTCCTGCTACACCAGCGACATTGACACCCTGCGGCAGATGATTTCCCAGTCCATCCCCCAATGTGCCTCCTCTGTGGTAACTCTGGTTGTGGTCTTTGTCACCCTGCTGATCACCTCCCCCATTCTTACAGGTGTGATGATGATTACCGTGACCGGTATTGTGATCGTTACCAAGACGTTGGCAGGCAAGTCCGGAAAATACTTCATCGGTCAGCAGCAATCCCTGGGCAAGCTCAACGGCTATATTGAAGAAATGGTCAACGGTCAGAAGGTTGTCAAGGTTTTCAACCACGAGGAAACCTGCAAAAAAGAGTTTGACGAGCTGAATGAAACCCTTTGCAACAATGCCTTTTCCGCCGGAAAATTTGCCAACATTATGGGCCCCATCAACAACAATCTGGGCTACATCCAGTACGCGGTGCTTGCCATTGTAGGCGGTCTGCTGGTGGTGTCCTCCGAAGGAACGCTGCTGAGCCTTGGCGATTTGATGGCGTTCATGATGCTCTCCAGAACCTTCAATATGCCCATCAGCCAGATTTCCAACCAAATCAATGCCATTGTCATGGCTTTGGCAGGCGCGGAGCGGATCTTCACACTGATGGATCAGGAGCCTGAGGTGGATGAGGGCTATGTCACTCTGGTCAATGCCCACATCGACGAAAACGGTAATATTACCGAATGCCCCGAGCACACCGGTCACTGGGCATGGCGGCATCCCCACGAGGCAGACGGCACAGTAACCTACACCGAGCTGAAGGGCGATATTGTCATGGACATGGTGGACTTCTCCTATGTTCCGGAGAAGCAGGTGCTGTTTGATGTGACGCTGTATGCCCACCCCGGTCAGAAAATTGCCTTTGTCGGTGCCACCGGTGCCGGCAAGACCACCATCACCAACCTGCTGAACCGCTTCTACGACATCGCCGACGGAAAAATCCGCTATGACGGCATTAACATCAACAAAATCCGCAAGCCCGACCTGCGGCGAAGCCTTGGTGTTGTGCTGCAGGAAACCCAGCTTTTTACCGGTACTGTCATGGACAACATCCGCTACGGCAAGCTGGATGCCACCGATGAGGAATGCATTCAGGCGGCAAAGCTGGCAAATGCCCACGATTTTATTGTCCGTCTGCCCAATGGCTACGACACAGAGCTGACCGGGAACGGTGCCAGTCTTTCTCAGGGCCAGCGGCAGCTCATCGCCATTGCCCGTGCGGCGGTGGCAGACCCTCCGGTTATGATTTTGGACGAGGCTACTTCCTCCATCGACACCCGTACGGAGGCTCTGGTACAAAAGGGTATGGATGCGCTGATGAAGGGCAGAACCACCTTTGTCATTGCCCACCGCCTTTCCACGGTTATGAACTCCGACTGCATCATGGTGCTTGACCACGGACGAATCATCGAACGTGGCACCCATGAGGATCTGATTGCCCAGAAGGGCACATACTATCAGCTTTACACCGGTGCGTTTGAGCTGGAATAACGCAAACTCCCCCTCCTGTTTTTGCAGGAGGGGGTTGTTACAAAGCGGATCATGCGAAAGCCCCTCGCACCGGAGGGTGGGAGGGGCTTGTTTTCAAAGGGATTTCAACATAGCGGCGAGCTTTACAGTGACGGCGGCACAGCGGTGGGCGGCGATTTTTTCGAAGGTAGGGTAATCCATATCCGCAGAATTATCCGCCTTGTCAGAGATGGCACGTAGGATGACAAAGGGAATGCCGTTACGGTAGGCAGTCTGGGCAATGGCTGCGCCCTCCATCTCGGTGCAAAGAGCGCCGGTGATGGCGATGATTTCCTCTTTCAGAGTCGGACTTGCCACGAATTTGTCGCCGCTTGCCACGGTACCCAAGTGGATATGGTCGGGGTGTACCTGCTGGGCGGCTTCGCTTGCAAGCTGGATCATAGTTGCATCCGCAGGGAAGGCTACCACGTCCATACCGGGAACTTTGCCCATGGGATAGCCAAACGCGACACAGTCAAAATCGTGGTACATGGCATCCTTGCTGACCACCAAATCACCGATATCCAACTGCGCACACAGCGAACCGGCAATGCCGGTATTCACCGCATGGGTAATGCCGTAGCAATCGCAGAGGATTTGCACGCACAGTGCCGCATTGACCTTGCCAATCCCGCACTGCACCACCACCACATCCAGCCCGGAGAGCTTGCCTTCATAGAAGGTGCTGCCGGCATGGGTGGTGGCTTTTTTATTTTCCATTTGCTCCAGAAGGGTTTCGACCTCTTCCTCCATGGCACCGATAATTCCAAGTTTCAACATGGTGTTCTCTCCTTATTCCGGATAGGTCAGGCGATCCGGTGTGATGGTTTCCAGCAGCGCCGCATAACGGCTGCCCCAGTAATTTGCCATAGGCAGGCTCATATCCAGATAGTTACCGCAGTCCTTTGCGGATGCTCCCGGCACCTCTGCCCGATAATCCCGAATGAAACGGAAGCAAGCCAGCACCAGAGGCAGTACTTCCTCCGAAGAATAATCCCCGGCAAGCAGCAGATAAAATCCCGTACGGCAGCCCATAGGCCCAAAGTAAAGGACTTTATCCTTCCATTGGGGTTCGTTTCTCAGGAAGGTTGCCGCAAGATGCTCCATGGTATGGACTTCCGCGGTGTTCATCACCGGCTCTTCATTGGGGCTGGTCAGACGCAGGTCAAAGGTGGTGACGGTTTCCGCACCCACCTTATCCTTTCGGGACACATAAAGACCCGGCTGGAGCTTGATATGGTCAATGGTAAAGCTCGTAATCTTTTCCATGGTGTTCTCCTTACTTATCACAGTTGGCGGCATCGATGGCGATGACCAGCAAAAGCGCCATCATCTCATCGGCAGGGTTTTGAATGTCCAGACAGTAGGTATCTCCCCAAGCGAAGAACTCTTTATACACGGACATTACCGGTACGCCGTTTCTCTGCACCTCATAATCCCAGCCGAAGATATCGCCTTCCACATCCCAGCCGCAGAAATCCACATAATAACGGGGGTGGAAGAAGGTGAACTCCTTACGCACCGTACCAAGGGTTTGCCCCTTGATTACGATTTCAAAGGCAGGCATAAAGGTAAGCAGTTTCTGATGAACAGACCCCACTTCCCTGCCGCCGTCTTTTTCGTAGACATGAATTTGATGTCCGAAGGAGAATAATTCCGCTTTCACATAATACCGGGCATCTCCGTTTTCGTCGTAGATATCATAACTATCCGTCCAGGAAAATACCCGCTGTTTAATCATCAGTCTCATGCAATTCCTCCTTTTCCGATATCATACTCCAAACCTGAAGGAAATGCAAGAAAAACATGACCACGGGGTGCTCCCGTGGTCATGGGTGAAATTAAAGCTCGCAGTTGCCTACCGTTCTGGGGAAAGGCAGAACGTCCCGGATGTTGCCCATGCCAGTCAGGTACATGACACAACGCTCGAAGCCCAGACCGAAGCCTGCGTGACGGGCAGAGCCGTACTTCCGCAGATCCATATAGAAGCCGTAATCCTCGGGGTTCATGCCCAGCTCCTCAATACGGGCTTTCAGAATCTCATAGTTATCCTCACGCTGGCTACCGCCGATGATTTCGCCGATACCGGGAACCAGACAGTCCATAGCGGCAACGGTCTTTCCGTCAGGATTGAGCTTCATATAGAAAGCCTTGATCTCCTTGGGATAGTCCGTAACGAAGACGGGGCGCTTGAACACCACCTCGGTCAGGTAACGCTCATGCTCAGTCTGCAGGTCGCTGCCCCAATGGACGGGGTAGTCAAACTCGGCATTGTGCTTTTCCAGAATCTCGATGGCTTCGGTATAGGTCACCCGACCGAAATCGGAATTCACCACATGGTTCAGCCGCTCCAGCAGACCCTTGTCCACAAACTGGTTGAAGAAGTTCATCTCCTCAGGCGCACGCTCCATGACGTAGGTGATGATATACTTAATCATATCCTCAGCAAGCTGCATATCATCCTGCAGGTCAGCAAAGGCAATCTCCGGCTCAATCATCCAGAACTCCGCGGCATGACGGGTGGTATTGGAATTCTCAGCACGGAAGGTAGGGCCAAAGGTATAGATATTGCGGAATGCCATGGCGAAGGTTTCACCGTTGAGCTGACCGGAAACCGTCAGGTTGGTGGGCTTGCCGTAGAAGTCCTGAGAGAAATCCACCTTTCCGTCCTCAGTCTTGGGGACATCGTTCAGGTTCAAAGTGGTGACCTGGAACATTTCGCCTGCACCCTCACAGTCAGAGCCGGTAATCAGAGGGGTGTGGACATAGACAAAGTCCCGCTCCTGGAAGAACTCATGAATTGCCATGGCAGCAAGGCTGCGGACACGGAACACCGCCTGGAAGGTATTCGTCCGGGGACGCAGGTGGGTAATGGTACGCAGGAACTCCATAGAGTGGCGCTTGGGCTGCAGGGGGTAATCACCGGTGGAAGCGCCCTCCACAGTAACGGAGGATGCCTGAATTTCAAAGGGCTGCTTGCCATCGGGAGTCAGCACCAGAGTACCCTTGACAATCAGGGCAGCGCCGATATTGATTTTACTAATCTCCTGAAAATTCTCGATAGTATCGTTATACACCACCTGAACGGGGGTGAAGTAAGTACCGTCATTGAGCACGATAAAGCCGAACTGCTTGCTGGGACGGCGGTTACGCACCCAGCCGCCCACCTCGATTTCGGTGCCGGCATACTTATCGGTATTCTTGAACAGTTCACGAACAGAAATCAGTTCCATGATATAGACCTCTCTTGCAAAGAAAATATAGAATAGTATACGTCAAATCAGCAGATTTTACAAGAGGAAAGTGCAATTTTTATGAAAAATATCAGAAGAATTCCAGTCCCGGAGGGGTTTCCGGCATTATGCTTATCTTTCATCCCACAAACAGTCATCCCCCGGATTTCTCCGGGGGATGGTTGGTTATTTGGAATTTGCAATCCCTTTACGGACAAGTGCTCTGCGAAGACGTGCCTGAGCAAGGCGGAGGTCGGTGTCGGATGCGGTCTGATCTGCCAGCACCTGCTTTGCCCTACGTTCAGAGGCTTCGGCACGCTCAGCGTCGATATCCTCTGCCCACTCAAAAGTGGTGGGCACTAAAGTGGCATGGCCGTTGACCACACTCACCATACCGCCGATGCAGGCGGCATAACGCTTTTCCCCGTCGATGACCACCGTGGCTCTGCCCATACCGAGAGGGGCAATGCAACTGACGTGTCCTGCCAGAATGCCCATATCGCCGGTGACGGTACGCACCACCAGTTCCTCCACTTCCCCGTCAAACACATTGCCATAGGGAGTGACGATTTTTAAGGGAAAGGTTCTCATTTCCCCTCACCGCCCCGATACTTTTCCACCACCTCATCGATGGAGCCTGCGAACAGGAAGTAGGATTCGGGAATTTCATCGTGCCTACCCTCGATGATTTCCCGGAAGGAGCGGATGGTTTCCTTCAGGGGTACATACTTACCCTGATAACCTGTAAACTGCTCTGCCACGTGGAAGGGCTGACTCAGGAACCGCTGCACCTTACGGGCACGGTTGACGATGGTCTTGTCCTCCTCGCTCAGTTCGTCCATACCCATGATGGCGATGATATCCTGCAGCTCCTTATACCGCTGAAGGATATTCTGGACGGCTCTGGCGGTTTCGTAATGCTCCCGTCCTACCACCTCGGGGCTGAGGATTCGGGAGGTAGAATCCAGCGGATCTACCGCAGGATAGATACCCAGAGAGGCAATGCCACGATCCAAAACGGTGGTGGCATCCAGATGGGCAAAGGTGGTGGCAGGGGCAGGGTCGGTCAGGTCGTCCGCAGGGACGTAAACCGCCTGAACAGAGGTAATGGAACCGTTTTTTGTGGAGGTGATTCTCTCCTGCAGAGCGCCCATTTCCGTTGCCAGAGTGGGCTGGTAGCCAACAGCGGAGGGCATCCGTCCCAGCAGGGCGGAAACCTCAGAGCCTGCCTGAGTGAAGCGGAAAATATTATCGATGAACAGCAGCACGTCCTGATGCTTCACATCACGGAAGTACTCAGCCATGGTCAGTCCGGACAGGCCCACACGCATACGGGCTCCGGGAGGCTCGTTCATCTGACCGAAGACCATGGCGGTCTTGGAGATAACACCGGACTCGGTCATTTCGTTATAAAGGTCGTTACCCTCACGGGTACGCTCACCAACACCGGTAAACACAGAGTAGCCGTTATGAGCGGTGGCAATGTTGTAAATCAGCTCCTG
>JAFULI010000082.1 GCA_017473455.1 Oscillospiraceae bacterium | reverse complement strand
TTTCTTAAAGAAAATCACATCGCCGCAGGCGATAACGACACATTTTTCTGATTGCCCTCTCAGTCACGCCTTACGGCGTGCCAGCTCTCCCAAAGGGAGAGCCAAGTCGCCTGTGTTGTAAGTTAAACAACAATTTATCATTTCAGCAGGCTGGTGAGGGGGCTGTTTTTCTTTTGGTTTTGTGGGGGATTGTGGGTTTTTGGGGTTGTAAATTCTTCGGATTTGTGGTAAACTGAATTGATTTATGTGATTTTATCCGTTTCAGGAGGATGTTATGTCTACCTTAGTTCAAGAAATCAGCCGGCGGCGAACCTTTGCGATTATTTCTCACCCCGACGCCGGTAAGACCACCCTCACCGAAAAGTTTCTGCTTTACGGCGGCGCCATCGCTCAGGCTGGCGTTGTCAAGGGAAAGAAGAATTCCCGTGCCGCCACCTCCGACTGGATGGAGATTGAGAAGCAGCGTGGTATTTCCGTTACCTCTTCCGTTATGCAGTTCCAGTACGGCGGTTACTGCATCAACATTCTGGACACCCCCGGTCACCAGGACTTCTCCGAGGATACCTACCGCACCCTGATGGCTGCGGACTCCGCGGTCATGGTCATTGACGGTGCCAAGGGTGTGGAGCCTCAGACCAGAAAGCTGTTCAAGGTCTGCGCCATGCGGCATATTCCCATCTTCACCTTCATCAACAAAATGGACCGGGAAACCAAGGATCCCTTCGACCTGCTGGATGAACTGGAGCGTGAGCTGGGTATTGAAACCTACGCCATGAACTGGCCCATCGGCTGCGGCAAGGATTTTCAGGGTGTTTACGACCGTGAGAACAGTCAGCTTCTGTTCTTCAGCGGCGTGTCCGGCAAAAACCGTGCCGGCAAGCAGGCAATTGATCTCTACGACCCCATAGTTGCGGAGCTTCTGGACAGCGAAACCAAACATCAGCAGCTCATTGACGATGTGGAGCTGCTGTCTGCCGGTCGGGAAATGGATTTCGAGGAAGTCCGCCGGGGTCAGCTCTCCCCTGTGTTCTTCGGCTCTGCCCTGACCAACTTCGGCATTGAGCCGTTTCTGGAGGCGTTCCTGAAATTGACACCCCCTCCCCTTGCCCGTACCTCTGACGAGGGTGTGGTGGATACCTTCTCCCCTGATTTCTCCGCCTTCGTTTTCAAAATTCAGGCGAACATGAACAAAGCCCACCGTGACCGCCTTGCCTTTATGCGTATCTGCTCCGGCAAGTTCCAGCGGGACGCGGAATACTACCACGTTCAGGGCAAGAAAAAGATGCGCCTGAGCCAGCCCCAGCAGCTTATGGCGGCAGAACGTGAAATCGTGGAGGAAGCCTACGCAGGTGACGTAATCGGTGTGTTTGACCCGGGTATTTTCGCCATCGGTGACACCATTACCGTACCCGGCAAGAAATTCACCTATTCCGGCATTCCCACCTTTGCTCCGGAGCATTTCTCCCGGGTCTGCGCAAAGGACTCCATGAAGCGTAAGCAGTTCGTCAAAGGCACAGAGCAGATTGCGCAGGAAGGTGCCATTCAGATTTTCAAGGTGCCAAACTCCGGTATGGAGGAGGTCATCGTGGGTGTTGTTGGTACACTGCAGTTTGACGTATTCCAGTACCGGATGAAGAACGAGTACGGTGTGGATTTGCGGATGGAGGGTCTTCCTTATGAAGAAATCCGTCTGATTGAAAGCTATCCCGGCGATTTGAGCGACCTGAACCTTGGCAGCGATGCCGAGCTTCTGGAGGATTACCGGGGCAGAAAACTGCTGGTATTCTCCAGCTACTGGGCGATTGATTTTACCTGCCGGAAAAACCCCGGTCTTGTACTGAAGGAAATTGTTGTAGAGGAGGGTTAATATCATGAGCAAACGAGCCAACTCCGTTGCCGCTGACTTTTTGATTGATTTGATCCGCTGTTCCCTGCTGGGTGAAGCGGCACCTGCCATGCCCTCCGACTGTACCCCCGTGGAGCTTGCCCAACTCATCCGCAAGCAGCACCTTACCAATCTGGTCTACCCGGTATTTATGGTCACCCCTGCACTGGCTGACCTGCGGAAGCTGCTGGAACGGGATTACCTGATTCAGATCCCCAAGGTCGCCAATCAGGATGCCGAGAACAAGAAATGGCTGGATGCTGCCGAAGCCAAAGGACTGGACTGCATTCCTCTGAAGGGCTACGTCCTGCGTCAGCTCTACCCCAATCCTATGATGCGCAGTATGTCGGATTTTGACGTACTGATCCGCAACATGGACAATCCTCCCATCCGTCCCTGGATGGAGAGCATGGGCTTTGTGTTTGAGGAGGACGATGACATCTCTCCCCATCATGACAACTATGTCAAAAAGCCCTGGGCATATATGGAGCTGCACCGGCATATTATGAGAGTTCGTGCCGGTCGGGATGAGCTGGAAGCAAACATCTGGGCACGCTGCACCCCTGAGCCGGGAAGAAAGCATATTTACCGGATGTCCGACGAGGATTTCTATATCTTCCACCTGCTGCATATGCACAAGCACTTCGTGGAAGAGGGCTGCGGTCTGAAGAACGTAATTGATATTTTCGTATTCCTCCGTGCCCGGGGTGAAACTCTGGACCGGGTGTATCTGGACAATCAGTTCAAGGCTCTGGGCATCGACCGCTTTGCCGCCTACATGGAGCATCTTGCCTTCGTACTGCTTGGGGACATCCCGGCAGATGAGGACAGCAAAACCGTAACGGATTACCTTGCCAGCATGGGTGCTTTCGGTTCCAGAGAGCAGCATCGGGTCATTGAGGTATCCTCAGGCAAGAGCAAAAACCGCACCCTGAATAAGCTGTCCTTCACCCTGCGGCGGATTTTCCCCTCCCCCACGGTGCTGAGCAAGCATTATCCCTCGGTGATGAAGCGGAAGTTCCTGCTTCCGTTTTACTGGATTGCCAATGCATGGCGTGTTCTGTTTGTGAAAAAGAGAACCTTCTCCGACCTGAAGCTGGACGGCATCGACGACGAAAAGTACGAAACCGCCTCCCGTGTCTTTACCATCACCGGAACGAAATAAGAAAAAGGGTGTGCTTCACTGCACACCCTTATTCTTCTGTCAGCCGAATGGACGCTTCCAAGGTATACAGGCAGTAGTTTTGGGGATAAGCACTCAGGGATTGGTCATAGGTAAAAGACCCGAAGGCTTTGTTTGCCTTGGGTGTTACCTTGCCCAACAGCTTCAGCATCCAGGCGCAGCCCCCAATCAGGGGCATTTTCTTCCCGTGGGCAAGGGCGATGAGCCGCACCATTTGGGAAGTATTGCTGTACTCAGCATTCTGGGGGTGGAACACGCCGCTGTCCCGATTGTCGATGAGCAGCCGGACAAACTCCGTAAAATTATCGATATACAGCATGGAGCGGCGGTTTTCAATTTTAGGGAACAACGGCAGCTTTCTGGCAAGGGAGCTTAAGGTGGGATAGTTCCCCCGACAGCCCTTGCCGTAAATCATGGGAGGACGGAGAATCGCCACCCGGAAGCTGTCGCTTTCCAGCGCCGCAATGCCTTCCTCTGCCTTGTATTTACTGCCGCCGTAACAGTCCGCAGGGGCCGGTTTGGTTTCGGCGGTAATGTGCTTTTCCTGACCGGTGGGGGTACTCTCGCCGTAGACACTGGCAGAGCTCATAAACAAAAACTGTCCCACTCCGTCAGCTTTGGCTTTTTTTGCGGTTTCCACTGCCAAATCCGTATTCACCCGATAGTACCGGTCTACGGTTTGCGCATCGGCTTTGCTGATATCCACATGGGCAAGTCCCGCCACATGGAACACGGCATCGTATCCGGAAAAATCCGCCGAGCGCCAGCCGTCGCCAATCATATCCAAAGTATCCACATGATAGCGTTCCGGGGTTCGCAGCAGCCATTGCTCCAGCCGAACCCCGATAAAACTCCCGGCACCGGTAATCAGTACCTTTTTCATTTTTTGACCTCTTCCTGCTCCATAGCACCGGTACCGCCTTCCACCATGCCTTTTTTGCTGAATACCGCGGCGAACGTACCGACAATGCACTTCCAGTCAAAGCCAAAGCTCACATTCCTGACATATTCACCGTCCAGCCTCGCCTTGACGGAAATCTCCAACTCATCCCGACCGTTGATCTGTGCCCAGCCCGTCAGTCCGGGAATGATATCGTTGGCACCGTAGCGATCCCGCTCCTCAATCAGATCGAACTGGTTCCACAAGGCAGGACGGGGGCCTACTACGGACATCTGTCCAATAAAAATATTGAAAACCTGAGGCAGCTCATCCAGACTGGTGCGCCGCAGGAATTTGCCCACCCGGGTAATCCACTGCTCCGGAACCTGAAGCAGATGGGTAGGAACGTCATCGGGAGTTTCCTTGCGCATAGTGCGGAACTTCAAAATGGGAAAATAGGTCTTATGGATGCCCACCCGCTTCTGGACAAACAACACCGGTCCGGGAGAATCCAGCTTAATCGCAATCGCCAGCACCAGCATCAACGGAGTCAAAATCAAAATGCCAAAAAAGGATACCAGAATATCCAGCGCCCGTTTGACAAATTTCTGATACATAAGCCACCTCCCATAACCTACAAAATCACATAATGGGTCATTCTTTCCCATTATTGGCAATTATACTGCACACGCCAACCGATGTCAAGAGAAGTCCTGCCGTAAAACAGCCTGAAAACGCAGTTTTTTTCACCAAGTTCCCTCTGCTGCTTTCCGGGAATTTCCGCAGATTACACAATCTTCCCGAAAGACAGATGTTTTTCTCCGAAAAGCATTGCAATCCTTTTTTATCGATAGTATAATACCGATAAACTTAATTTGTGAAAGGAAGCGAGTTTCTTTTGGGAAAGGTCAAAGCATTTCTCAAACGGAAAGACATCCTGTTCTCCCCCACCCGGTATTTTATTGATGCCATGGGCGCTATGGCGCAGGGTCTTTTCTGCACGCTGCTGGTGGGTACCATTCTGAACACCATCGGTCAGCAATTCCATCTGGGTTTCCTCACCGAAACCGTGGTCACCATTAACGCTGTGGAATACACCATCGGCGGTCTTGCCTCCCTGACGGTGGGCGCAGGCATCGCCATTGCCATTGGCAAAGCATTGAATGCTCCGCCGCTGGTGTTGTTTTCCCTGATTCCCGTGGGCTTCGCCGCCAACGCCATGGGCGGCTCCGGTGGCCCGCTATCGGTTTTCTTTGTTGCCATCGTGGCATCGGAAATGGGAAAACTGGTATCCAAGGAAACCAAAATCGATATTCTGGTCACCCCCATTGTCACCATTCTGGTGGGCATCGGGCTGTCGGCGCTGATCGCCAAGCCCATCGGTACTGCTGCCAACGCTGTGGGACAAGCCATTATGTGGGCAACGGAGCTGCAGCCCCTCCTGATGGGTGTTGTGGTTTCCGTACTGGTGGGCATTGCCCTGACTCTGCCCATTTCCTCCGCTGCCATCTGTGCCTCCTTCGGACTGGTGGGTCTGGCAGGCGGTGCGGCGGTGGCTGGCTGCTGTGCCCAAATGGTAGGCTTCGCCGTGATGAGCTTCCGGGAAAACCGCTGGGGCGGTCTGGTGGCGCAGGGTGTCGGTACCAGTATGCTGCAAATGCCCAACATCGTCCGCAATCCCCGGATCTGGATTCCCCCCACCCTTGCCTCTGCCATCACCGGGCCTCTTGCCACCTGTGTCTTCAAGCTGGAGATGAACGGCGCGCCGGTTTCCTCCGGTATGGGTACCTGCGGTTTCGTGGGACAGATCGGTGTGTACACCGGCTGGGTCAATGATGTTGCCGCCGGCACGAAAGCTGCCATTACCCCCATGGACTGGATTGGTCTGGTGCTGATTTGCTTCGTGCTTCCGGCAATTCTGAGCTGGGTGTTCTGTCTGATCCTGAGGAAGATCGGCTGGATCAAAGAAGGCGACCTGAAGCTGGCACTGTAATCAAAAAGCGGCTGCACCACGCAGCCGCTTTTGGTTTGCCGAAAAATCGCAGAATTGTTGTTGATAGCTTATACCCCAACATATTTACTATAGCATAGCAGCAGATTGCTGTCAATCAGGTTTTGTTTAATATCAACAACTTCTGCGGATTAACCAAAAAGAAATTGTTTAGTTTGTACAATATTCCATCTTGTAAAATACGCAAGGGTATGTTATCTTATAGTCACAAGAGGTGATACCAATGTACAGGTTAAACACTTCCCAATAGTTCCTCCGTAATTTATGTAATGTTTTGAAAATCCCAAAAGCAGCCTCCTTCAACCTTTGTTCTTCTTCAATACCAGCGGGAGCATGTGATTGAAACAAAGTTTACAGCTTTTTTCGGTGGAAGTACAGATACACTGCTTCAGGATTTCAAAAACAATACCGTTACCGGGGAACCAAAAAGACGAATACCGAAATCTCATACTTCTCTTTCCCCACACACCGGGCCTATCTCGCTTTGAGAATTCATAATTTGGTGTTGTTTTCGTCGGATTGGTCATGAGAGATGATTAAAAATGGTAGTCGTCCATCCTGTAGAAATGCGAGGTAACCAATGATGTTAGATACCAAGATTGAAAAGAAATGACCCTTGACTGAAGTAAGTTCGAAAGAACATCAGTCAAGGGTCATTTCTTTTTGTTCTTGGGTTCTTTAGTAAGGTCTGACGTAAAGCTCATGGCTTTTGGGAGCAGGTCGGGCATGGACACCGGACACCAGCCCCAACATGGCATACAGCGATACCACCGAGCTGCCGCCGTAGCTGATAAAGGGCAGGGTCAAGCCGATAACCGGCGTAACACCGATACACATACCCACATTACTGCACACCTGGAAAATCAGCGCAGATGCCGCGCCAAAGCAGACCATCCGCCGCATATAATCCTGACTCCGGGTACCAACCTGAATGCATCGGGCAATGATTGCCACCAGCAGCACCAGCACCAGAATACAGCCCACATAGCCCATTTCCTCACCGATGGCAGAGAAAATATAGTCCGTATGCTGAGCCGGCAGCGCACCGATTTGGGTACGGTTGCCATCAAACAAGCCTTGTCCCAGCAGACCGCCGCCGGTCAGGGACAGAAGGCTTCGCTTGGTATGGTAACGCTCCTTGATACCCTGAGGGTCAATGGTGGGGTCGAAGAGGATCAGGATACGGTTTTTCTGGTGGGGATCCATAAATTTATTCCAAGCCACCGGGGCTGCCAGCACCAACGTACCGGCACCTGCCAGAAACCAGCCCATATGGACACCGCCGGAGAACGCCATTCCGATGAAAATGAACACAAAAATCAGGGAAACGCCCACGTCCTTGGAAAGCGCGATATTCAATCCCACCAGCAGCATCAAATGCAGGACCATGGTAATTACGGACTTGGGGGAGGATATTCTTTGCTGATAGGTAGACATCACCGATGCCAGTATCAGCACAAAGGTAATTTTACACAGTTCCGCAGGCTGGATGCTCACCGGTACAAAAGGGATATCCAGCCAGCTTTTGTTACCGGATTTAAAGTCCACACCGAAGGGAATCAGCAGCAGAAGCAGGAATATATTGAAAATCACCAACACGATCCGGTGCTCCGAAATGAATTCCAAATCGATGCAGGACACCGCCACATAAAACACAATTCCGATGACAATGGCGCCCATCTGGATAATCACATACCGCAGCGTTTCATGATGAGCCGTAGCGCTGGCAATGGCAAGGCAGCCAAATGCCGAAGTCACAACGCACATCAGCAGCAGTATCATATCGCCCTTACGAAAAATCTCCCACAGACCCCGAAAAAAACGCCGCAAACCCATCACCTCCTGAAATACAAATAATCGTGGCATTCATTGTATCATTTTTCAAAACCCTTGTAAACCAAATTTCCGTGAACTTAAGAAAAAAAGTCCGCCGGCAGATAAATTGTTGTTTGAAGTTCAATTACGCATATGTCACTTGCCTCTCCCTATGGGAGAGGTGCCCCCGAAGGGGGCGGAGAGGGCATCGTGATTTTCTTAAAGAAAATCACATCGCCGCAGGCGATAACGACACATTT
>JAFULI010000081.1 GCA_017473455.1 Oscillospiraceae bacterium | reverse complement strand
TATATAGTGGTGATGCAGAATAATCCTCCCACATTTCCGGAAATACCCGGATATCAATTATCAATTAGTCAACAACTGCAACGCCCATGGAGCGGCAGGTGCCGGCAACCTGAGACTCGGCGGCCTCCAGGGTGTGGCAGTTCAGATCGGGCATCTTGGTCTTAGCGATCTCGGTGATCTGAGCCTTGGTGATGGTACCGACCTTGGTCTTGTTGGGAACGCCGGAACCGCCGTTCAGACCGATAGCCTTCATAACCAGCAGGGGGGTGGGGGGAGTCTTGGTGATAAAGGTGAAGCTGCGGTCTGCGTAAACGGTGATAACGACGGGAATCTTGTAGCCCTCCATGTCCTTAGTGCGGGCGTTGAATTCCTTGATAAAAGCGGCGATGTTAACGCCGTGCTGACCCAGAGCAGGGCCTACAGGGGGAGAAGCAGTAGCCTTAGCGGCGTTGATCTGCAGTTTGATAATACCAGTGACTTTCTGTGCCATGATAAGCACCTCCTGAAATAAATGTGGTGATGATGCGCAAGCGCACGTTTTTCGGGGTGTAAAACCCCTCCCACGTTCCGGCCGGACAAAACCGACCCGATGCGTTTACTGGGAAATGACCTCTACCTGATCGAGCTCGAACTCGAAGGAGGTCTCACGGCCAAACATGGAAACGACGACATTGACGATGTTATTATCCAGATCGATGTTCTCCACAGTACCGGTGAAAGAGGACAGAGGACCATCGAGAATGCGGACGGTGTCGCCAACTTCGTAGTTGACGATGATTTCCTTCTTCTCAATGCCCATTGCGTAGACCTCATCATCGGTCAGGGGAGTGGGATCGTTGCTGGAGGTGCCCACGAAGCCGGTCACACCGCGGACATTCTTGATAACGTGCCAGGTATCGTCACTGTAAACCATCTTGACCAGCACATAGCCGGGGTAGACCTTGCGGTCGTAGGTCTTGGAGGCACCGGACTCGGTGATCTCCGTGACCGTCTCCAGAGGGATGGACACTGCCAGAATAACATCCTGCAGGTTCCGGCTCTCCACGGTCTTTTCGATGGTGGCCTTTACAGTGTTTTCATAACCGGAGTAGGTATGGATTACATACCACTTTGCAGTTTCTGCCATGGCTATTAACCTTAGGACTTAATCAGATCACGCAGCTTCAGCAGACCGGTGATACCGGCATCGGCTACGAGATCGAAAACCCAGATGAATACGCCAACGACGAGTACGCAGGCGAGAACGATCAGGGTGTTCTTCAGAACCTGCTTGGGGGTGGGCCAAACGACCTTCTTCAGCTCACTGCGGAGCTCACGGAAGTACTTACAGACCTTGCCCCAGGTTGCCTTGAACCAGTTTTCTTTTTTGACTTCAGCCATTTTTCTGGAGCCTCCTTACTTGGTCTCGTTGTGGGTGGTGTGCTTTCTGCAGAATCTGCAGTACTTCTTCATTTCGAGACGGTCGGGGTCATTCTTCTTGTTCTTCATGGAGTTGTAGTTTCTCTGCTTGCACTCGGAGCATCTCAAAGTGACTTTAACGCGCATAACGGCACCTCCTTAAAATTGCCTCCCTGTATCACTCCGGCTAGGAAAGATTTAGTAAGCGGCTAAACTACATGGCCGCTCCGGAGCTGAAAAATGGGCGCACTAATACAGACCCTTTTTCACAGGTAGAGCCATTCTATCACACATTATCCATTCCGTCAATAACTTTTTTACCTTATTTCTGCTAATTTTTCAGAAATTTGCGCAGGTATGAACGGGGGCATTTGCTGCATATCCTTAGTAACAGAGGTGATACCGGAAATGAAGTTAAAGAATTGGAAAATCTACGCTTTTTGGATTGCGCTTTCTCTGGGCGTGGGAGGACTGTCGGGATTACTGAGCCGGGGCGGTGTGGAAGCCTTTGAACAAAACGCGGTGCAGCCGCCCTTGTCGCCACCGGGATTTTTGTTTCCGATCGTTTGGGGGATTCTGTATACCCTTATGGGCATTAGTGCCGCCAGAGTCTGGCTGACAGAACCATCCCTTGCCAGAAGCAAGGGAATCAATCTGTTTATAACCCAGTTGGTGGTCAACTTTTTCTGGAGTCTGATCTTCTTTGAGTTGGGAGCATATGGATTTGCTTTAATTTGGCTGCTGATACTGTGGGTGCTGGTGGCTTGGATGATAAAAGTTTTTTTCAAAACAGACCCCTTGGCGGCATGGCTGCAGATCCCATATCTGATCTGGCTGACGTTTGCTGCCTATTTGAATGCCGGCGTCTGGTATCTGAACTGATGCAAAAAAGGAAAGGCAAACGCCGACACCCGACAAGGGAGTATTTCGACAAAACAGGAGGAATTTGCCGCACAAATTCCCTGCTTGTTAAGGAATAAGACAAAACCACCCGATAAAGAACGAAAAATTCTTTTTCGGGTGGTATCTTTTTGTGAAGTTTCAAACCTTTCCTTTTTTGCAATTATGGTGTATAATCTTCGCAGATAGAATTATCCTCAGAAACGAAAGGAAAACGGATATGAGAGTATTGGCAGTTGACTACGGCGATGCCAGAACGGGCATTGCTATTTCCGACCTTCTTTGCAGCATTGTTGGCAGTACCACGGTGATTCACAGCCGCAATCCCCAAAAGACCCTGGATGAAATTCTCCGCCTGATTCGTGAGAACGGAGTAGGGGAGCTGGTTGTTGGTTTGCCCCGAAATATGGACGGTACTGAGGGTGTCCGGGCTGAGCTGTGCCGGGAATTTGCCGCAAAACTGGAGAAAGCCAGCGGTCTGAAGGTGTCAATGTGGGACGAACGCCGTACTACTGTGGAAGCCCATCAGATTTTGTCCAATCATAATTACCACGGCAAGAAGCGGAAAAACACCGTGGATGCCGTGGCAGCCTCCCTGATTCTGGAGGGGTATCTGGGTTACCGGAACCGTTAATTCTGTTTTCGGTAGCGCAGCTCCCGAATCCCGGTGAAAATCAGCAGAACGCCGAAAATCCCTTCCAGCCATTTTGTATCCATAACGCTCCCTGCCAGAGCAAATACAGCGGCACAGATGCAGCCGCTCAGGGCAGGGAGCCATATTTTTTTCCACGGGATACCGCCCCTGCGCCAGCGAATAATCGTAGATGCCACCGCCGCGGGGATAAAAAACATGAGATTGATGGAACGGGCGAGGGGGGCTTCCATTCCCAGTACCAGAGTCAACCAGAGGATCAGTAAGCTGCCGCCTCCGGTACCCAGCCCGGTAAGAAACCCCAGTACCGTCCCCATCAAAATGCTCACCGGTATGGAGCTTACCATAAATACCGCAGCCCTCCGTAAATAATCAGGATACCCAATACCCGATGGAGCCAAAGTACCGGAATGCGCCGTCCAAATATCGCCGCCAGAATTCCCCCGGGAATGCCGCCCAGCAAAAACGGAAAAGCCTCCTGCCATGGGAGCTGCCATCCTGTGCCGACTCCCAGAGAAACCAGACAGATTGGTAGTATAATCACAATGGAGGAAGAAAAAATCTCCCCCTCGCTGAACCCTTGCCCTTTGGACAGCAAGGGAACCAGTACCATACCGCCGCCGGCGCCGAACAGCCCGTTCACCGCCCCAGCGGCGCATCCTGCCAGTACATTGTGGAGCTTTTGGGATAAACGCAAACAAATCGCCTCCTGTGGAAATCTTTCTCCACAGGAGGCGATTTTATTCAGAAATTATTAGCTGCCGCTCTTCAGGATCATGTCGCGATCGATGTGGTTGGTGTTCTTTTCGGTCACGGTCATGGCCTTGTTCAGTGCCTCCTGCCACTCGTTGACTTCGGACTCCAGCAGGTCGTTGGTGACCATGTAGTCACGGTAGTTGACCTCGCTGTCGCCGGAGAAGAACATCACATGGTAGCCGTAGGTGGTTTCCACGATACCGGTGTCGCCGGGCTTGCGAGCTTCGTCATAGCACCAATCCTCGAAGGCTTCCACCATCTGGCCGGGGTAGACATCCTCGTACAGACCGCCGTTCTCCTTGGAGCCGGTGTCGGTGGAGTTCTTCTTGGCAAGCTCAGCAAAGCTGTCCTCGGTCTTGTCGCCCTTCTTCCACTCCTCCAGGAACTTTTCAGCCTTGGTCTTGGCGGCTGCCTTTTCGGTGTCGGAGTAGGTCTTGTTGCCGTTCTTATCGGTGGTGCCGCCCTCGAAGGAGACCAGCAGGTGACGGACGTTCTTCAGAGCGTAGGTGTTGTCGTTGCATTCGTCGAACAGAACAACGTAATAGCCCTTCAGGGTCTTGGTTTCCTTGCCGTCCTTGTCGGTGGAAGTGGTCTCGTAGGGGATTGCCTTGATGTCGCCCTGCTTACGGGCAGCATCCTTGATCCACTCCTGAATGGCGGAAGTGACCTTGGAGTACAGGATATCCTTGTTCTCGGTAGCCTTGGAGTACTTCTTGTCGTCCTCTTCCTTCTTATCGTCAGTAGACTCTTCCTTCTTATCGTCGGAGGTCTCTTCCTTCTTGTCGTCAGCAGCGTCAGTGGTGGGCTCCTCGGTGGTGGTCTTGGTTTCTGCCTTCTTGTCGGTCTCATCCTTCTTGTCGGCAGACTCAGCCTTTTCCATGCTGATTTCCAGAGCCTTGATGGCTGCGTTCAGCGCATCCAGAGTGTTGTTGTCGGAAACAGCCAGCTTCTCGGCAGCTTCCTTCAGAGCCTTCTCAGCAGCGGCGATTTCCTCGGCGCTGTAGGTGATCTTGCCGTCCTCGCCCTTGGTGCCGCCGGTCTTGAAGTCGTCGACACTCATGTAGTGGCTGTAGTAAGAGTAGGCGTTGTACTCGTGCATCTTGTCCTTCTCATACTCGCGCAGGTCGGGATCATCGTAGCTTTCTCTCAGGTCTTCGGTGTAAGCATTGTAGTAAGAGCTTGCCAGAACGGTGACCTCGTAGTAATCGCAGTAGCTCTTCTCGCTGGCACCGTTGCCGTAGAATGCCTTCAGATAGCCGTTAACGGAACTGTAGCCGTAGTATTCGGCATAGGTGTCCATGTTGGCGTACAGGTCATCTACAGCCTTCTGCTCGTCGTCGGAGAGCTTATGGCCGGCTTCGACGGCGGCATCGTACAGAGCGTAAGTATTCTTGGCACTGTCCAGAGCCATATCCAGGAAAGCCTCATCCCAGGTGGTGCCGGATTCCTTATCGTAATCCTGCTCATTCAGGGGCTTGGAGGTGTCCAGGAAGTAGCTGAGGTAGCTGCTGTACTGGTTGCAGTATTCGTTGATGGCGTCGACATAGAAATAGTTCAGCTCAACGGCGCTGAGCTTATGGTCGCCGACGATGACAGCGGTGGTAGCCTTTCTGACCAGGCTGACCACGGGAGCCCGCAGTGCCAGACCTGCTACCAGGCAGACGCACAGGGCCATCACAATCCAGAAGGATAAGGTGTAAATCTTCAGCTTCTTAGCTTCCTTCTGTTCTGCCATCTGACGCTCGGTCATGGCGGCAGCCTTTTGCTCCTTGCGGAGCTTTTTCTTGCTGGATGCACTCATGGTAATCAATTCCTCTCATAATCCTATTGGTAGAGTCCCGCCAATCAGGCTTGACGTATAGACCACAGCATTATAACCGATTTATGCCCACGTTTCAAGTGCCTTTCTCGCATAAATCACAAAAATATAAAAAATTTACAATTAGAACGGGAAAAAAGGGGAGGGGAAGGAGTTGATAATTGTTATTTTTGATAAGCAGACAAAGAACTGCTGTGAAAAAAGGGAAAAAGCATGGAATGTTCAACCAATACAAAAAACGTGGGGAGCCGAAACTCCCCACGTCCTTGACCCGCTTTGGCCGTATGCATCCGATGTGACCTGCACGAAAAACGGCAGGTGGGTTGCCGCTCTGAACCATTACTGCTCCCAACGTCCACTTATCGTCGATGCGTAAGCGGGAGGTCTGCAAACAGGCACAGAAACTAACGTCCCAATACAAAAATGTGGGTCCAAAAGGACACATTACGAACCAAGCAGGAAAAGATTATTCCTCGTCGTCGTCCTCGCTGTAAAGTTCATCCATGATCAGGTCATACACGGTCTCCAGCTCGGCTTCATCTTCGATGGCGCACAAAATAGGCTCACCGTCTTCTTCCACAGACTTAAGGATGCTGACCTGCAAATCATCTCCATCCTCAGCGCCGGCGGGGATGACTGCCAGATAGGTGGCACCGTTGTATTCCAGAGTGGACAGAACTTCCAGCTCGTACTCCGTACCGTCCTCGTCTACGATGGTCATAAAATCAGAACCGAATTCATCAGACATACCGATTGCTCCTTCCGGAAAAATTGTACCGTTATTGTATCGTCTTTCCGGCGCAAAATCAAGTGCTAAAATGCGTCTAGGAGAGGTATGCTTCTGCCAGACGGTGCAGCTCTTCCAGAGATTCAATGGGGATACCCTGCTTTAGCCGTTCCTGCTCCGCTTGAGGCAGGGTAGAGGCACTGTAGGGGAAGACCTTAATCGGGTCAGGCTTGTTGTCCTTCCATAAGGCGATTTTTCCGTTGTGAATTCCAAGAAGGAAACCAAACATTCCAACGGAGCATAAAAAGCGGATGATTTTCTGTCTGTTCATAACCGGCACTCCCTTTCGGAAAACAGTATTCCCCACCGCAGCCATAACATACCCTATTCTCTAAAGAAGAAAAATATAACACCCATGACGATAAATTGTTGTTTAGCTTGCATCGCCTCAGTAGGGGCGGCTATTATGCCGCCAGCCCCCCCGACGTGTCATTTCATAACAGGATGACATCCTTGGGGCTTGGGAGCGTAAACAACAATTCAGGCAATCGGTTTTCATGAACACACCGTCAAAATAACGACTGTGCAGAGGCGAATGCGGGTATCGGACCCTGCGGCATTATATTATATATTATAATGTATAATAGTGTCGCAAGAGGGAGATTATGTATGATTTCTCGCGGTTCTACGATATCCGGTACCGTTTATATCCTGAAAGGATAGGGATGACGCCAAAATGTGGATACATAGGATAACAACATTAAAAAAACCTTTATTTTGTGCATTTTGCCCTTGATTTTCTACCATATCTATGGTATATTGGTCACGATTGTAAATTGCGTGAGTGTTTATGGAATAACTTCCAAATAATTACAATCGCCAAAATCGAAAGCCACCCCTATAACAGGAGTCGGCGGTAGAAATTAGGAGGTAAAAGTAGATGCTGAAAAGAATTCTGTCACTATTTTTGAGCCTGCTGATGATTCTGTCGTTGGTACCCACGGCAGTCTCTGCAAAGGCAACGGACAATGACATCTATATTAATGATGCCACGTCCATGTCCGAGCTGATCAACAGCGGTGTGGTGGACGGTCAGAAGCCTGAGCTTCAGGGCCCCACCAATGTAGTTTTGCCGGATAGTGGCAATTCCAAGCCCACATCCCCGGAGCAAGTGACCGATGATGTAAAGCAGGTTATTTGCGACTGTGGCGCGAAGGATGCTCCTCTGCGTAACCATTTCGATGAGTGTATGCTGAAGAAGCACTTCATGGATTTCTGTGACCGCAGCCCGGTGTGGGAGATTTATGATGCGTGGTACAGTCTGGATGAGGATGTCCGGGACTTTATTACCCGCTATCTTGAGACCTACTATCCCAATAAGGTGGTTTCTCCTGACGAGATCGATGCCATTAACGACCTGACCGACGAGCAGATTGAAGAAGGTCTCACCGGCTTCGCTTCTGCTACCGTCGATGGCACCACCGTCAATGCCAACGGCCTGCCCGAGGGAAGCTCTCTGACGGTTCAGGAGCCTTCCAAGGAAGCCGTAGAAGCAATTCAGGATTCTATGGATATTCTGTCCAAGAACCCTGAGCAGGTCTTCCTGTACGACATCTCCGTGCAGAACGACGAAAGCAGCGACTGGCAGCCCGACGGCACCAATGTCAAGATGGAGCTGTCCTTCACGAATGTAGACCTGCCCCAGTATACGCTGGTTCAGATTCTCCACGTGGATGACGAGGGCAATGTCAGTACCATCGAGGGCGAAGTGGATGCCGATGGCAACATCGTCTTCGAAACCGGCGGCTTCTCCACCTTTGGCGGCTTTACCGTTGACTTCGAGTATGGTTCCGCTTACTATTCCCTCAGAGGTCTGCTGGATATTTACCTGTCCGAGCTGTTCCTCAATCTGCATATGCCCCTGCAGGTGATGGATGTTGAGAATGTTACCTTCTCCGATGAAACGCTGGTTTCCGTTGAGAAGCTCCCCGAGGATTGGCTGCTGACCTCCCTGGAAGCCTTCGATACCCAGGAGCAGCTTACCATTACCATGAAGGATGGCAACGTATATGTGATAAACGTTACTGATGCCTATGGTGGCACTCAGGACGGTACATATTTGCCGGATATGATTGTAGGTGGCGGCGGCTTTGATAGTAACTATGAAAACGATCTTCCCTATGCGGATACCAACGACAACAATGGTGTTGAGTGGTTTGCTGACGGCGATGGAAACCTGTATACCCAGGGCGCTCACGATGGTAATGCGGATGATGAATACTGGGACACCCATAATGACGGTTGGTCTCGCAAGTACACGGTTTACGTCGGCGGTGAGGGCGATTTTTCAATTGTTATTCAGGTGTATGACACGAGTAATGGTGCATCCAGTAGCCCCAGTGCTTCCGTTAAGGAGCGTTATGTCCAGATTCATCAGATTAGAATTCTGAACAATGCTAACGTGGAATTCCGTCTGGGTGCCAGCTTTGATAAATATACCAAGCTGACTACCTGCTATATCCGTCCCAATGAGAATATTGATACCGAAAATAATGGCTATGCTGCTAATATGTTCGTTGTTGAAGATGGCGCCTCCCTTACTCTGAAGGGAAGAGCGGCTACCAACAGTAAGGCAGCTTGTTATCTGACTTTGGATGGCAACGGCAAGCTCGTTGATGCGAAAAGAGTAGTCTCGGGTAGTACGACTACTGTTAACGGTGAGGTTGATAACCAGATTGTACGTCTGGAAACCGGGGCAAAGAATTTTACCGCAAGCTATGTCCGGTTTATGGATGCACCTCGTGCCGCAATCAAGTGCAGAGCCACCGATATGACCAACTTCACTATGAGCAACTGTATCTTTGATAGTGATATTCGTCGTGTCAGTATTCGTAATACCGGCTCCGGCGGTGCTATCTACTTTGAGGAATCCTACGACTCAAGTTATACATGGATTGAGAATTTCTCCCTGACCAACTGTTATTTTAACGGCTGCTATGCCGCAGAATCCGGTGGTGCTTTGGGTCTGTACGGTAGAATCAAGGAGATTACCCTGACCAACTGTCATTTCACCGACACCGTGGCTACCAGTGGTGCAGGTGGCGCAATTCTGATGGGTGGCTATACGGGTAAACTGACTCTGAGCGGCTGTAGCTTCACCGGTACAAAGGCGACGAATGACAACGGCGGTGCTATGTATGTCCTTGCCCGTGTTCTTATGAATGCGAATAAGACATATTCCCGTACCAATGAGATTTACATCACCAACTGTACCTTTGAATCCACCGAGGCGAGGGTTGGCGGTGCGTTGTCCCTGAGATCGGAAACGGAAAAAATCTCGATTTCCGGTTCTTCGTTTACCGATACTTCTGCCAAGGAAGGCGGAGCCATTGCCCTTGGCTATACCAACCTGACCCAGATTCCGGATGGTAATACCCAGCCGGTGTATATGAGTAATACTCCTTATGATACAGAGCGAAACTACTATTCCTGCTTCTGGAAGGTCAAGGATACCGTTAAGAACGACGATGGCACTACCTCCACGGTATATAGAGATGAGTGGCATACCACTCTGGGTACTGTGTCCATCACCAATACTTCTGTAACCGGTGCGAAAGCCTCTGTTCAGGGTGGCGCGCTTACCCTTATGAACTATTCCAGCATGGAATCTCTGTCCATGGACAATTTCGACATTACGAATTGTGAAGCGGTCGGCGCGGGCAGTGCTGTCTTTATGAGTGGTGGTACGATTGGTACCCTGACTTATTCCAACAGTGATATTACCGGCTGTAAGACCACGTTGGAGGATGCGTCTGAAGTTGGCGGTACTTTCCGTACCATCGGCTCCTCTTCCCTGAATGCCACCTTCACCAATTGTAATTTCAAGAATAATTCCTCCCACTGCAGTGGTGCCGGTATTTACTGGAATGCCTCTGGCACAAATAAAACTGCCAGAGGTGTCAGCATCGATACCGCGGCATCGATTTCCAACTGTACCTTCGATGGCAACTACGCCGGCTGGTACGGCGGCGGTATTTTCTGCGAAGCCAGAATGACCGTCTCCAGCTGTGAATTCCGGAATAATGAAGCAACCCTGATGGGCGGCGGCATTGCCTTCCAGCTTTACAACAACACCACCCGTATGTTCGGTGACAATGAGACCACCTCTCTGGTCCTCGACTCCGCTACCTCCCTGCATCACAACATTGCCCCCGTTGGCGGCGGTATTTCTGTCCGTGCCAATGCGACTCAGGCAATTGAAAATTCCCAGGCCTATGGTCATACCATTACCTTCCAGCTTGGTGGCGCTCAGATTTATAACAACGTAGCGACCCAGGATGGCGGCGGCGTTTGGTTCGGTGTGGAATCCTACAACACCGCCACCGACAGCGGTGCATCCGACCAGCAAGAGGTTGAGCGTATCAACAAGAATATCACCCTTGACGTTGGTTCTGTGTACAACAATAGCGCAGCCCGTCACGGCGGCGGTATCTTCATGGACGCTGGTGTGATCACCGACCCCGATTTTGCGGAAGCCGGCAAACTGAACAGCAACGGTACTTGTACCATCAATGTTACCGGCGCTGAAGTTTACAGCAACGAGGCTGGTCTTTCCAAGACTTATACCGGCTCGGTGGGTGTGGGTACCAGCAAAACCAAAGATGACAGCGGAAATCTGGTATTCAGTGCAGGTACTGTTTCCGGCGGTAACGGCGGCGGTATCTACCTGACCGGTGACAAGTCCGTCTGTTACGTCAACGGCGGTGAAATCGGCAGAGATAAGATTGTAACCACTCAGACCGTGGAAGTCACCGACGAGGAAGGCAACCCCGTTCTGGATGAGAGCGGCAATCCTGTGACTGAGGAAGTGGTGGTTAGCGTCACCTATACCACTGCCCCCAATAAGGCAAACGTGCTCTCCACTACTACCACTGCCGAGAACGGCACCGCCACTACCACCACATCCGGCGGTAACGGCGGCGGTATCGCGATTTACAACGGCTCCCGGATCGAGATGATCGGTGGTAATATCATGTATAACGAAGCCTACGTCGGTGGCGGCATTGCTGTCCGTGCAGGCTCCACCATGACCTCCGGTCTGGACGATGAAGGCAATTGCGGTACGGTTTCCTACAATAAGGCAACCTCTGCAGGCGGCGGTATTGCAGTGCATGACAATTCCGCTATGATCGTCAATGATGGTATTGTTTCCAACAACCAAGCCGGTTACGGCGGCGGTATCTCCATCATGTCCAGTACCGGCAATACTACCCATAAGATTGAGTACGGCATGGTATTTAACGGTGGTGACGTCATTAATAACTGGTCCTCCGGTTTGGGCGGCGGTATTGTCTTGTCTGACAAGTCCACCATGAAGCTGGACGGCGGTACCATCAAGGAAAACTTTGCTTCTACTGATAAGGAAGGCACCAAATTTGCCAACGGTCAGGAAGGCGGCGGCATTGCGGTCTGTCAGCAGTCCTCCATGCTCATCATGGGCGGTATGGTATCCGAAAATAAGGGATATAACGGCGGCGGTATCGCAATTCGCGGTGGTTCTTCCGTTACCATGTCCGGTACCATTACTGTTGATCTGCATGAGGATGAGGTCACCGCATCTTCCGGCTCCATCCAGACCAACACTGCACATGCCAACGGCGGCGGTGTTTACATGGCGAATGCGGAAACCAAGGATGAGGTACTGTATGCCAACACCATGAATATCACCGGTGGTTGGATTTACAACAACAGCGTAACACAAACCAGCGGCGGCGGTGTCTTCGTAGGCGATAAGAATATCTTTACCATCACCGGTGGTCGTCTGGAAGATAACAAGGCTGTGGATAAGGGCGGCGCTATCTACCTCAGAGGCGGCACCGGCAACCTCGAGGGTGGTACCATTTGCGGCAACAGTGCCTACTATGGCGGCGGTGTTGCAATCAAGTACAGCGGTACTGCCAACATCAAGCAGGGTTATATTTACGATAATACTGCCCTTAAGGGAACCGTGGAAGGTGACGGCGGCGCAGTCTTCAGCGACGGCGGTAACATTAATATCACCGGTGGTGAGATCTATGAGAATACCACCACAAACCGCGGTACGATTTACGCATCGAAATCCAATGTTATGATCGAAGGTGGTAAGGTCTACAGCAACAACTCCCGCTACGGCGGTGGTATGTTCCTGGATACCTCTTCTTCCCAAATCAAACAAGGTGAAATCTACAACAACGTAAACTCCGATCAGGGCGGCGGCATCTTCATCCGTAGCGGCAGTGCCACCGTTTCCGGTGGTAGTGTCTACGGCAACGAGGCAAGCGAGTGGGGCGGCGGTTACATTATCGATCAGAATGCTGTTGTCACCATCAATGAAGGTACGATTCGGGATAACAAAGCACCGCAGGGTGCCGGTATCTGGATCAAGAACCTGAATGCCAACTCCACTACCTGCCCCACTGTTACGATCAACGGTGGTACCATCAGCGCCAACATCGCATCCGAGAATGGCGGTGCTATCTGGATCAGCGGCAACAACTTCTATGCGAAAGCTGACGATGTAATCACCTGCTCTGCACTGACCCTCAACGGTGGTACCATTACCGGAAACGTTGCCAAGGGTAACGGCGGCGGTATCTATGCTGAGGCTAAGGGCGTTGTCATTGTGACTTCCCGTACTGTCGATGGCGTGACCACGGCCGGTCTGATCACCGGCAACTCCGGCTTCTTCGGCGGCGGTATCCATGCCACCGGCACCGGCACCATCGTTGCGGTGGAGGGTGGTTCCATCACCGGAAACTTCGCCCGTAACACCGAGGACTTAACTGCCTCCGGCTATAACGGCGGCGGCATCTATGCTGGCAGCGGTGCAACCGTCACCATGACCGGCGGTGAAATCACCACCAATACTGCCGAGGGCGACGGTGCAGGCGTTTATGCCACCGGTTCTGCTGATGTCACCATCAAGGGTGGTAAGATTAAGAACAATACTGCAAACGGCAACGGCGGCGGCATCTATGCCGGCGACAGTGCTGAGGTTCAGGTTACCAAGTATGTAGCTACCCTTGCCGAAGATGACAATACCACTTACGGTGACATTTCCTACAATACCGCTTACAATGGCGGCGGTGTCTTCGTTACCAACGGTGCTTATCTGGAGGTTCTGGAAGGCCACATCACCTATAACTACGCTATCATTCCTGAGGGCGTGGATATGTCCGGTGTATTGACTGCCCGTCATGAATTCGATGAGCTGTACGGCGCAGGCGGCGGTATCTGTGTTGCTAACCCCCTCGACACCAATGTCACCGCGACCTTCAAGCTGGATGGTCAGAACATTGCGATTTACGGCAATGAGGCTGATTTCGCTGCTGATGATGTCTGTGCCAACGGCTGGCACACCACTCTGGATGTCCGTCAGGTTGCTGACATGACTCTGGATGGCTACGGCTTCAAGCCCGAGGGCTGGTTTGAGGACTACGCCAAGGCGGATTCTATGTACGCAAACAACGATGCCCTGCACATGGGCGGCACCACGATTACTGCTGCCCGTTACCGCAAGGCAATGCCCAATGAGCGTTTCCACATTTATCCCCTGTACGTTACCGGTAATGATGGCAAAAATGACATCACCGGCACCTCTACTGTCTACGTCAACAGGGGAAATTCCTACATCTGTATGACACTGGGTATTCCTTCCGCAGTTGACGATACCGCAGTTCTGGACTACGGTCTGGATGTGGTCATTGACGTTCAGGCAAATGACATTGCACTGAACGCAAGTGTCTTCACCAATTCCGGCAGACTGAGCCTTGCGCTGCCTTCCGGTCTGGTGGCTACCAACAATGTTTACTTCAACACCACCCGTGACGAAGCAAACTACTTCAAGGGTACGTCTCTGGGCTTGAAGACCGATGAGGCAGCAGGTCTGAATTACGGTACGGCAACTCTGAATGGCCCGAACCTGACCTACTCTATGGTCACCGCATCTACCATGACCGGTCTGGACAGCTTCTATTACTCTGTCCTGCACAACGGCTATTACTACTACGCAAAGGTAACTGTGATTCCCGCAACCAGCATCTACTATGAGGATAACTGCGGCATGGTTTCCTTCAGCGAGGCATCCTCTGATGGCAAGGTAGTAGGCTGGGTCAGCACTGACACTTCCGTCTCTCTGGACGGCAAGGTTCAGGATTGCGACCGTCCCGGCGCTTCCACCATCATCGGTATCGATGCTGAGAGCGTGTACGGTTATGACAGCCACTACAAGAACATGACCACCTACTCCATGGGCAGCGCCATGATGACCACCATCAACGCAAACAACGCTGCCACCGCAACCTTCACCTTCACCGGTACCGGTTTTGATATCATCAGCCTGACCAGCACGACCACCGGTATGATTATGGTTACCATTTATGAGGGCACTGGTACTAACGGTAAGGTAATCGAAAACCTGATGGTCGATACCTACTACAGCACCGGTACTCTGTATCAGGTTCCCGTTATCAAGAAGGATCTGAAGACCTACGATACCTACACCGTTGAGATCTACGTTGCCTACGCTTTCTGGGCAGATCACGGCCAGGTCGTTTCCGGCGGCGAGTGGGAGTTCTATCTGGATGCGATCCGCATCTATGATCCTGCCAATGACGGCAATACCGACAGCACCGGAACTATTAAGGGTGCCTATGGTAAGGATAATGAAAGCAGCCCCATCTATCAGGAGCTGCGTAACATGATCATGGCGGCAGGCAGCCTGAATGCCGGCAGCTCCGCAGTCAGCGGTGTTGTCTACATTGATGGCAAAACCAGCTCTCTGGCAAACTACAACAACTACGGTCCCAACAACGAGGTTTACATCAGCAGTGGTAATGCAATCGCCTTTACGGTCAATGAGCTGAACCTTGCGCAGAAGGAGCTCAGCGCGTTCGGCACGGATCTGGCTGCCGTTCATCTCGGTATCAAGACCGTGCAGGGTAAGGGTGCTGTGAAGATCTATGCTATTGACAGTACTGCCTCTGCCACCGAACCCATTGAGATCAACTCTGCCACCGGAATGTACTACGATATTTCCGGCTTCGAGAACAAGACCATTGTTGTGTACAACTCCGGTTCTGCTACTCTGTCCATTACTGACCTGAAGGCAACCTTCACCGAAACCGTTACCTTCAGCGAAGAGATGCCTCTGGCAAATCTGGTCACCATCACCGCTGAGGAAGCTCAGCAGGCAGTCAACTCCATTGATGTCAAGACTCCCACCATCCACGCAAGCAACGTTTCTCTGTCCTTCGAGGAGCAGGTCTACTACAACGTCTACTTCACCGTGGATGATCTGGGTGATCTCGGTACTGCGGATATGGGTCTGATTACCTTCAATTCCAACACCGATGGCACCATCGACAATGCCGATGCTGTGATCCCCGGTGCAGAGCTGGTCAACGGCTACTACAGAGTCAACTCTGAGGGCGTTGCCGCTAAGAATTTGGGCGATGATCTGTATTTCAAGGTCTACATCAAGCTGGCTGACGGTTCTTACGTCTACACCAAGCTGTACCACTACAGCGCTAAGGACTACGCTATGAATATTCTGAGCAAGTCCCAGAATGCTTCCCTGAAGTCCCTGGTCGTAGCAATGCTGAACTACGGTGCGGAAGCACAGAAGTTCTTCGGTCACAACACCGATAACCTGATGAACAAGGATCTCACCGCTGAGCAGCAGGCTCTGGTTGGCGCTTACACCGTTACCGAGACGGAAAGCATCACCGTGGGTGCAGAGAAGTCCGGCGCCTTTGTGAACAACAATGGCTTCGACAAGTGCACCCCCAGCGTTGCCTTTGAGAGTGCCTTCGCCATCAACTTCTACTTCCAGCCTGCCAACGCTGTTGACAGCAGCGTAACCTTCTACTACTGGGATCTGGAAACCTACAATTCTGTAGATGTGCTCACGGCTGAAAATGCCACCGGCACTCAGACCCTGACTGCAGGTGAGGATGGCATGTACAAGGCAACCTGCGAGGATATCGCTGCCAAGAACCTGGACAGCGAAGTGTTCGTAGCTGCTGTGTATGAGTCCAATGGCGTGACCTGCACCAGCGGTATCCGCCACTACAGTGTCGGTACTTACTGCCGCAACTTTGCCGCTGACTCTGCCTCCGCAATGCAGGGCATTGCTCAGGCTACTCTGGTCTACGGTGAATGCGCCAAGGCTTACTTTGAAAATGTTTGAGAAGGAGGAGAAAACAATGAAGAAAGTATATTCCCAACCTGATATCCTTTTTGAAAGCTTCTCCCTGTATTCCAGCATTGCAAGTGGAGACTGCGGCGTGAAAATCACTACCCAGTATGATGGCGAATGCGGCCTGCCTTACGGTGATAAAGTTGTATTTACCGACGCGGTTGTGGGTTGCCTGAAGCCCGGCAGTATCATCGTTTCCGATGAAAATGCCATTTTCAACGGTCTGTGTTATCACGTACCGATTGGCAATCTGAACCTGTTCAACTCCTGATTTAGCTAAAATGCCGCACCGTTTCGGCGGTGCGGCATTTCCCATATTGGAGAACGTATTATGAAACTTGATTTTTTGAAAAAGATTAGTTTCCGGCTGTTGTGCCTTGCCCTTACACTTTCAATGCTTGTGTGTACCGGCTGTAAGGAGCAGGGGAGTGATACTACCACATCCGGTGGAAGTGTCAAGCCTCCGGAGCCGACCATGTCTACCGAACCTTTGAATACGGACAATGGTGTGGTCGATCTTGGTGTTGGTTTGCTGGTGACTAAGATTGGCAGCTATGCCGGTATCTATATGGAAGATGGTTCTGACCGGATTGTTTCCAACATGATGATGCTTCTGGTGAAGAATACCACCGGTAAAGACCTTCAGCTCGCCCGTATTTCTGTGGTGTATGAAGATTTTACCGCAGAATTCGAGGTTACCAATCTGCCTGCAGCCCAGAGCGTTGTGGTTCTGGAGAAGAACCGGCACACTGCTGTGGAGGAAACCTACAAGGAAATCACGGTTAGAGACTTGGTGTATTTTCAGGAACCCATGAACCTGCTGGAAGAGAAGCTGAAAGTAAAAGGCGGCGATGGCTATCTGGATATTGAGAATGTTTCCGGAGAAGACATCACCGGTACGGTCTATGTTTACTATAAGAACAGCGCCGCAGGAATGCTCTACGGCGGCATTACCTACCGTGCCAAGCTGGAAAATGGTCTTGCGAAGGGAAGTATTGCCAGGGTTACTACCGGTCACTACCGGGAAGGAAACAGTACCATCGTTCAAGTGGTTATTTCAACTTAATAGCGGAAACTCCCCCGGATAACAGAAGTTTTCCGGGGGAGTCGTCTATAAATTTACAGAACGTACATATACTTTTCAAAATGGGTCTTTCTCTTTTACTGAAAATGTGCTATAATGTTATGAGTAGTATTAGGCTGTAAACGAGCCAATGCAAAATGAGTAGTGACATTCCCTTTTAACTGCTGTTATGGAGGTATTGTGATGGCAGAAAAAGAAAATATCCGTAAGAAAAAGAAGAAGGAGCCCCGTCAGGATTGGAAGCCCCATTGGGCACCTGCATCCTTGTACCGGATTTGGCGTGTGCTGTTCTCAGCCCTGAAGGTAGCTGCGGTTGCGCTGGTTACGGTTTTCCTGATTGTTATTGTCTGCGGCTTTGTGCTTGTGGGACTGGTGGGTACCTATCTTCAGGATGACATTCTGGTAGATTCCGAGATGGTCAAGGAAAACTACAATCTGGATGAAACGTCCTATATGCACTATGTGGACGCGGACGGCAATATTCAGGAGCTTCAAAAGATTTACGCTTCTACCACCGACCGTGAATGGGCAACCTTTGACGAGATACCCAAAGATTTGATTCACGCGGCGGTTGCCATTGAGGACAAGCGTTTCTATGAGCATCAGGGTGTTGACTGGATTACTACCGTCAAAGCCTGTGTCAAGATGTTCGTCGGCTCCGGTGATGCCGGTGGCTCTACCATTACCCAGCAGCTTGTAAAAAACATGACCGGCGATAACAGCGTTACCGTTCGCCGGAAAGTAGTGGAGATTTTCAAAGCCATTGACTTTGAGCGCCGCTATGATAAAGACGTAATCATGGAGTGGTATCTGAACCTGATCTACTTCGGTGACCGCAAGAACGGTGTTAAGAGTGCTGCTGCCCATTACTTCGGCAAGGAGCTGCAAAGCCTTACCACTGCCGAATGTGCCAGTCTGATCAGTATTACCAATAACCCCTCAATCTTTTCTCCCTATTCTTCCACCTTCACCTATAAGGGAAAGCTGATGACCGGTGTGGAGCGTAACCATATCCGTAAGGAGAATACCCTTTGGGAGATGCGGAATCAGGGCTATCTGACGGAAGCCGAATATCAGGCATCTCTGGCACAGGAGCTGGAATTCAAGAGCGGCATTGCTTTTGAGGATCAGATGGCTTACTGCGAAAACATGACCTGCAACTATCGTGGCATTGTCAGCACTTTGGTCAAGGATGGCGACCTTTATGCCTGCCCTGAGTGTGATGCCAAAATTGATATTACGGAAAACGCTTCTCAGGCTGTTTATTCCTGGTTTGTGGATACGGTCATGGAGGATGTTGCCGATGTTCTGGCAGAGCGTGACGGCATTATTCTGGATGACCTTCCCAAGGATCAGCAGAAATCCTACCGTGCGGTTTATACCCAGTTGATTCAGCGTGCCGGCTACCATATCTACACCACTTTGGATATGGATGTCCAGAACCAGGTGGATGCGATCTATACCAATCTGGAGGAGATCCCCGAGACCCGTGGTGGTCAGCAGCTTCAGTCCGGTATTGTGGTGATTGATAACCGTACCGGTGATATCGTTGCCATGGCAGGCGGTGTAGGTGAGAAGACTGTTTTCGACGCCTTTAATATGGCAACCGATGCCAAGCGGCAGGTTGGTTCTTCCTTCAAGCCTATCGGTGTCTATGCCCCTGCTTTTGAGTTGGGTGTCATTACCCCTGCTACGGTTGTCAAGGATTTGCCCCTGAAGTACACCACGTCTTCTACCGGCAAGACCACCGTATTCCCCAACAACGCCGAGCGGTACTATGCCTACCGCAGAACGGTGCTTCAGGGTCTGATTGACTCTGTTAACGCGGTTTCTGTCAACACTCTTGATATGATTGGCACCCGTTACAGCTATAACTTTGCCAAGGATATGTTCCGCATCTCCGATCTGACCGACGGCTCTGACGGACGTTCCTCCGATATGGACTATTCTCCTCTGGGTCTTGGCGGCTTGACCGATGGTGCTACCGTCCGGGATATGGCAAGTGCCTATGCCACCTTCGCCAATCACGGCGTTTACCGTGAGGGCAGAACCTTTACTAAGGTCTATGACTCTCAGGGTAATCTGGTGATTGACAATATTCAGGACTCCGAACAGATCCTCAGCCAGAAGACGGTGGACTATATGAACTACTGTCTGGACAGAGCGGTGGATGAAGGTACCGGTACCATGGCAGATATCGACGGCATGGATGTCTGCGGCAAGACCGGTACGACCAACAGCAAGAAAGACCGTTACTTCTGCGGCTATACCGGCTACTACACCGCTGCCGTCTGGTGCGGTTTTGAGATGCCCGCTGAGATTAATCTTGTAGGCGATACCCGTCACCCTGCCGCCCGTCTGTGGCAGAAGGTTATGGCACCTCTGCATAAGGGGAAGGAAACCATTCCGCTTTACAATGCGGATAACATGGTATCTGTCACTGTTTGTCTGGATTCCGGCAAGCTGGCTACGGATGCCTGTAAAAATGATATCCGTGGCAATATCCGCACATCCTCCGCAATGGTGTATCCTGAGGATATCCCTGAAGATTACTGTGATGCTCATATTGCTCTGGAATATTGTACCGATGGTAAGGGCGTAGCCAATGACTACTGCAAGAAGTTTGCCGATGTGGGTATGCTCAAGCTCAGCCAGACCTCTCTGGTCAAGCTGACGGCATCCCAGATTGAGGAAATTCGCAAGGCCAGCGGCTATGGCTTGACCAGCACCTATAAGACTGACACTTATATTTATCAGGTGGACGGCTCCGGTAATCCTGTAGGCTTCAAAGGCCTGAACGGAGATCTCTCCGGGGAAGAGCCTTGCATCACCTGTACCAAGCATACCAAAGCGGCTTGGGAGCAGTACAAGAGCGAAAACCCGTGGATCGACAATCCCGGCACAACGGAACCCTCCGACCCTGAAAATCCCGATGTTCCGGAAAATCCCGACACTCCCCAGAATCCCGATGATACCGATACACCCTCCCAGCCCCCGGAAGACTCCGGGGACGAGGGAGGCTCCGGTGATAACTGGTGGGATCCCATTTTTGATATTTTTGGCTAAAGGAGAATCCTATGATCTGGATGTCAGATGAATGGAAGGACTATGAGGTTTTGGATGCCACCGATGGAGAGCGTCTGGAGCGGTGGGGAAAATACCTGCTGGTTCGACCCGATCCTCAGGTCATCTGGAATACTCCCCGCATGGACGGGGGCTGGAAGCATTACGATGCCCGTTACGTCCGTTCCAATACCGGCGGCGGCAGATGGACAGACCATAATCTGCCGGAGCGTTGGCAAATTCGTTATAAAGATTACCTGACCTTCAATGTTAAGCCCATGAACTTCAAACACACCGGTGTCTTTCCGGAGCAGGCGGCAAACTGGGATTTTATCCGTGAAAAGGTTGCCTCTGCTGCAGCCAAAAGACCGGTAAGAGTTCTGAATTTGTTTGCCTATTCCGGTGGTGCTACTTTAGCCGCGGCTGCCGGTGGGGCAGAGGTCTACCACGTGGATGCTTCCAAGGGCATGGTGGCATGGGCAAAGGAAAATGCCGCAGCCTCCGGGCTTTCTGACCGTCCCATCCATTGGATTGTGGATGATTGCGGAAAGTTCATCCAGCGGGAAATTCGCCGCGGCAGACGGTATGACGGTATTATCATGGATCCTCCCAGCTATGGCAGAGGTCCCAGCGGTGAGATTTGGAAGATGGAAACCAGCTTCTATCCGTTCCTTCTGGAAACGGCAAAGCTGCTGACGGATGACCCGTTGTTTGTGATTATCAATTCTTATACCACCGGCCTTGCACCCTCTGCCGTGGGTTATGCCTCGGATGTGGTGTTCTCCGAAAAGCATGGCGGCAAAACCGCTGTGGGAGAATTGGGCTTACCGGTGAAGTCCACGGGAATCATGCTTCCCTGCGGTTCTACAGGGCGCTGGACTCCCTGATTGGAGTGGAACAAATTTGAGTACTGCGATTTCAGTTGAACATTTAAGTTACCAATACCCTTCGGTGGATGATAAGGCTCCGGTCACTGTGTTTGAGGATTTGAGCCTGGCGGTGGAGGAGGGGACATTTGTTGCTGTCCTCGGCACCAATGGCTGCGGCAAGTCTACCCTTGCCAAGCATTTTAATTCCATTCTTCTGCCCAGCGGTGGTAAGGTATATGTCCACGGGATGGATACTTCCAATGAGGAATTGTTGATTAAAATCCGCCGCAGCGTGGGAATGGTGTTCCAGAACCCCGATAACCAGATTGTTGCCAACGTGGTGGAAGAGGATGTTGCCTTCGGGCCTGAAAATCTGGGGGTTGCCGCACCGGAAATCCGCCGCAGAGTGGATCAGGCGTTGAAGCAGGTGGGGATGTATGAATACCGTGAGCACGCACCGCATCTTCTTTCCGGTGGACAGAAGCAGCGAATAGCCATTGCCGGTATCATCGCCATGGAGCCAAAGTGCATCATTCTGGATGAACCTACCGCCATGCTCGACCCGAAGGGACGTCGGGAGGTTATGCAGACGGTAACCCGTTTGAACCGGGATAAGGGCATTACAGTGGTACTGATTACCCACCATATGGATGAAGCGGCAATGGCACAGAGAGTTGTGGTACTGCATAAGGGCAAAGTTGCCGCTGACGGCACTCCCGGGGAAGTATTCTCCCAAGTGGAGTTGCTCCATGAGTTGGGCTTGGCGGCTCCGGATACCGTTGAGCTGTGCTATGCCCTGAACGGTAACGGTTTTGATTTACCCCTGAATCGGCTGAGTGCCGAAGAATGCGCGCAGACACTTTACAATGCGGTGAAGGTCTGACCCGTCGGGAGGAAACAGTATTGGCACCCTTTTTAGAGATTAAAAACCTCTCCCATATCTACAGCGGGGGAACGCCCTTTGAGCATATTGCGCTGAAGGATGTGTCCTTTCGTGTGGAACGGGGGGAGTTTATCGGCATCATTGGACATACCGGCTCCGGAAAATCCACCTTGATGCAGCACTTGAATGGTCTTTTGAAACCCACCTCCGGTGAAATTTTGCTGGATGGTGTGGACATCTGGACCAACAAGAAAATCACACGGCAGGCACGTTTTCGGGTCGGTCTGGTGTTTCAGTATCCGGAGTACCAGCTTTTTGAGGAAACGGTTTACAAGGACATTGCTTTTGGCCCGAAGAATATGGGGCTGAAGGAGGCGGAGATTGACCGCCGTGTCCGGGAAGCTGCCGGCTTTGTGGGAATCACTGAGGAGCAGCTTAAGGTTTCGCCCTTCGACCTTTCCGGTGGTCAGAAGCGCCGTGTTGCCATTGCCGGTGTGATTGCCATGGAGCCTGAAATTCTGATTCTGGACGAGCCGACTGCCGGTCTTGACCCGGTGGGCAGGGAAGGGATTCTTGAGAATATTCAGGCATACCGTCGGGCGAAGAATGCCACGGTCATGATGGTCAGCCACTCTATGAGCGATGTGGCGCGACTGACTGACCGTCTTCTGGTAATGAACAATGCCCACCTTGTGATGGACGGCACACCGGGTCAGGTCTTCACCCATGCCCGTGAACTGGTGGAAATGGGCTTGGATATTCCGGAGGTTACCCGTGTATTCCTGCGGTTGCAGGAGCTGGGTCTGCCGGTGCAGCCGGTGTATTCCGTGGAGCAGGCAGTGGCAGCACTGACTGCGCTGAAGGAGGGAAAAGGCAATGCTTAAAGACATTACCCTCGGTCAGTATTTCCCGGGAAATTCTTTCATCCACCGCCTCGACCCCAGAGCCAAGCTGATTATGCTGGTAGTGTATATCGTTGCTTTGTTCGTTGCAGTGAGCTGGATCAGCTACGGTGTGATGCTGGCATTTTTGATTTTGTGCATTGCGGTATCCCAAATCCCCCTCAAGAGCATTCTCAAAGGTATGAAGCCTTTGCTGGTGATTCTTGTGTTTACGGGACTGCTGAATTTGTTCCTTACCGATGGCAATACGGTTTTGGTGTCCTTCTGGGTTATTACCATTACCCTTGAGGGCATTGTCCGTGCCATACTGATGGTGGCAAGAATTCTGATGTTGGTTACCGGCACATTCCTTTTGACCTATACTACATCTCCCATTGCCCTGACCGATGGCTTGGAAGCGCTGATGTCTCCCCTTAAGAAACTCCGCCTTCCGGTGCATGAGCTGGCGATGATGATGTGTATCGCCTTGCGGTTTATCCCTACGCTGATTGAAGAAACCGATAAAATCATGTCTGCCCAAAAGGCAAGAGGTGCCGATTTTGAAACCGGAAATCTGTTGCAGCGGGTGAAGGCTTTGGTTCCAATCCTGATTCCCTTGTTTATCAGTGCGTTCCGCAGAGCGGACGAGTTGGCAACTGCCATGGAGTGCCGCTGTTACCACGGCGGTGATGGCAGAACAAAAATGAAACTCCTGCGTTACTCCCTTTGGGATTTTGAGACCTTTGCCATCGGCGCTGTGCTGCTGGCAGGTATTATTACGCTGGCATGGTTTGGGCTGTGAGGTATTTATGCGAAATATAGCTTTGTTTCTGACCTATCTCGGCACCGCCTACCATGGCTGGCAGATGCAAAAGAACCTTTCCACGGTTCAGCAGACCTTGGAAAAAGCCATTGCCATGGTGGTGGGGCATAGCGTTCATGCCACCGGCTGCGGTCGGACGGATGCCGGAGTTCATGCCAAGTGCTACGTTGCGAATTTCCGCACTACCTCCACCATCCCAGCGGAGCGTCTGCCGTATGCCCTGAATACCCATTTACCTGCGGACATTGTGGTGACCAAGGCATTTGATGTTCACGAAGATTTCAATGCCATCGGTTCCTGTGCCCGGAAGGAGTACACCTATATCATTTATAATTCCAGAGTTCGGGATCCCTTCTATGTCAACCGGGCATGGTTTTACCCCAAGCATCTGGATGAAAGCATTATGCAGGCAGCGGCAGCCCAGTTTGTCGGAACCCATGATTTTGCCGCTGTCAGAAGTGTGGGAACGGAGGTAAAATCCACCGTTCGCACTGTATACTATTACGATGTTGAGCGGCAGGGGAATTTGATTTACCTGCGTGTGTGTGCCAACGGTTTTCTGTATAACATGGCAAGAGCCATGGCAGGAACTGTGGTTTATGCCGCGGAAGGAAAATTCCTTCCTGAGCAGATTGGAGAAATCCTGAGCGCAGGAAACCGAACTGCCGCCGGGCCCACAGTACCTCCCGGAGGATTGTACATGACCCATCTGTGGTATGATGATGGGGTTGAGAATTTTGAGTGCACCCCGGTACTGTGACCTTGATTTTTTCCCCGGAAAGGAGTGTTTCCATTGCAACCGAAAATGTGCAGCAAATGCAAGAAGAATGTCGCTGTTGTCTTTCTTACGAAGATGGAAAACGGCGTGACCTTAAATGAAGGCTATTGCCTGAAATGTGCCAGAAGCCTTGGAATTCCCCAGATTGATCAGGCTGTGAAGCAGATGGGCATCTCGGAGGATGATTTGGATATGCTCAGCGATGAGATGAGCAGTATGTTCGGTCAGCGGGATGACGAGGGAGACGATGACGAGGCAGAAAGCCAGACCGCAACCTTCCCTCTGCTCAACCAGCTTTTTGGCAGCAGCAATCCTCCTGCCAAGCAGCCCGAGCGCCCCTCCAAAAAGGAAGGGGAGGAGAACGAACCCAAGAAAAAGAAGAATAAGAAGCATAAGTTCCTGGACAGCTACTGCATGGACTTGACCGGGCGTGCCAGAGCCGGACAGTTGGACAAAGTCATCGGCAGAGATGTAGAAACGGAGCGGGTCATTCAGATTCTGAACCGCCGTCAAAAGAACAATCCCTGCCTGATTGGTGAGCCAGGTGTTGGTAAGACTGCCATCGCTGAGGGTCTTGCCCAGCGAATTGCCGCCGGTGACGTGCCTTATAAACTCAGAAACAAGGAAGTATTTCTCCTTGACCTGACAGCCCTTGTGGCAGGCACCCAGTTCCGTGGCCAGTTTGAGAGCCGTATGAAGAGCCTGATTGGTGAAATCAAGGAATGCGGTAATATCATTCTGGTAATCGATGAGGTACACAATCTGGTGGGTGCAGGTGATGCGGAAGGTTCTATGAATGCCGCCAATATCCTCAAACCTGCATTGTCCCGTGGCGAAATTCAGGTTCTTGGCGCGACGACTTTCAGTGAGTACCGCAAGTATATCGAGAAGGATGCCGCACTGGAGCGCCGCTTCCAGCCGGTGTCTGTGGCTGAGCCTACCATTGAGGAGGCTTGCCAGATTATGCAGGGGATTGCCAAAAGCTATGCCGAGTTCCACGGTGTGTCCATCTCTCCTGAAATTGCCCGTCAGTGCGTGATTCTCTCTGAGCGCTATATTACTGACCGTTTCCTTCCTGATAAGGCAATTGACCTTCTGGACGAAGCCTGCTCCGATGTGAACCTTCGCTGTAAGGAGATTTCCCGTCTGGCAGAGCTGAAGAAGGAACGGGACGATTATGAGCTGGAACTGAGAATGCTCACCGAGGATACGGAGAATGAGCATTATGAGCGCCTCGCCTTCATTCGCAGTAAGCTGTGTCAGCTTGCTGCTCAGATTGAAGAGCTGGATAAGCTGCCGCCTCCTCCCGTGACCATGGAAAATCTGGCACGGATTATTGAACTGTGGACAAAGATCCCGGCATCCAAGATTAAGGAGCAGGAATACAAGCAGATTAAAGGTCTTGCTGACCGCCTTAAGAAGCATATCGTTGGTCAGGATGAAGCTGTGGATGCCGTGGCAAAGGCTATTCGCCGAAGCCGTGTGGGTATCTCTCCCAAGAAGCGCCCCGTATCTTTCATCTTTGTTGGCCCGACCGGTGTGGGTAAGACGGAGCTGGTCAAGCGTCTGGCAGATGACTTGTTTGACAGCGTGGACTCCTTGATCAGACTCGATATGTCTGAGTATATGGAGAAGCACACTGTGTCCAAGCTGATTGGTTCACCTCCCGGTTATGTGGGGTATGACGAGGCAGGACAGTTGACGGAGAAGATTCGCCGCCGTCCATACGCTGTGATTTTGCTGGACGAAATCGAAAAAGCCCATCCGGATGTACTGAATATCCTCCTGCAGGTTTTGGACGACGGACGTATCACCGACTCTCAGGGGCGGGTGGTGAACTTTGAGAACACCATTATTGTTATGACGTCCAATGCAGGTTCTGAAGGTCGGGTAGCAAGCCTTGGTTTCGGCAGAACGGCTCAGGATCAGGTCAGAGAGAAAACTATGAATGCTCTGCGTGAATTCCTCCGCCCTGAGTTCATCAACCGTGTGGATGAAATCATTACCTTCAACCATCTGTCTGAGGAGAACTTCCTTGGCATTGCGGACATTATGCTGGGCGAGCTGAAGGAGAGCCTGAGCACCAGAGGATTGCTCCTGACATGGGATGACAGCGTCGGTGCTTTCCTTTCGGAGAAAGCATACTCTATGACCTACGGAGCCAGAAATCTCCGCCGTACCATCCAGCAGCATCTGGAAGACCCCATTTCCGAGGCAATTATCGACAGCTTCGAAACGCCTATCAGCACCATTCACATTTCCATCGAGGATGGCAAGGTGAAGCTGAACATCCAATAAAGCCAAAGGACTGCCGCAGTTTTACGGCAGTCCTTTTTAGCTTTTTGTTTACAAGAGTATCAGAATATGTTACGATGAAATAAAACAAATCAGGAGGTTTGCCATGAGTGCTTTGGGATATAAAACCCGGGGACAATCCAGTCCTCAGGGGAAGGCGAAGGTCTATTTCTGCTGTCATCCGCTGGACCAGAAGCAATATCTTGACAGTATTTCTCAAGAAATCCTCAGCCGTCAGAATTGTGCGGTTTGGTATCCGTTAGACCCGAATGCTATTCGGGATGGGGAGTATCTGGAAGATCTGAAGCAGATGCGTTTGTTTGTGGTGCCGGTAACCACACGGCTGCTGCTGACAAAGAACCCTGCGTTAAATACGGAGGTTCCCTTTGCACTGCAGCACCATATTCCCATTCTGCCGCTGATGCAGGAAAGCGGTTTGGCGGAGCTGTTCAATCAGAAGTGCGGAGATTTTCAATTTCTGGACCCCAATGCCCATGATGTAACTGCTATCAGCTATGAAGAGAAGTTGGATAAATATCTTTCCGACGTGTTAATCGGAGATGATTTGACAGAGAAGATTCGTGCTGCTTTTGATGCCTATGTGTTTCTGAGTTACCGAAAGAAGGACAGAAAATACGCACAGGAATTGATGCGGCTGATACATAAGCATGATGTCTGTCGGGATATCGCTATTTGGTACGATGAGTTCCTGACTCCCGGTGAGAATTTTAACGATGCCATTAAGGCTGCATTTGAAAAGAGCGCTCTGTTTGTCCTGACGGTGACACCCAGCATTTTGGAAAAGACAGTGGACGCAGCCGGTATCGAACATGATAATTACATCCAGCAGGTTGAGTATCCCATGGCGATACGGGAAGAAAAGCCCATCCTTCCGGTGCAGCTTCTCCCCACCGATCCGGGGGAATTGAAGCAAAAATATCCGGCACTTCCCAAATGTGCCGATGCCCGGAATGCAGATGAGTTTTCACGGGAACTGCTGGCATCGGTGAAGGCATTGGCACTTCAGGAACAAAACTCAGGTGCAGAGCATCTGTTCTTTATTGGTCTTGCGTATCTTGCCGGTGTTGATGTGGAGCTTGATTCGGGAAGAGGGATTGCACTTATTCAGGATGCCGCCAATCAGGGACTACCGGAAGCAATGCAAAAGATGGTTTCCGTATATCGGATGGGAGAGGGTGTCCCCAAGGATTTGACGCAGGCGATTCTTTGGCAAAAACGCTTCGTGGAAGCCATGGAAACGCGATTCCGTGAAGATGGGACTTCGGAGGCAGCCGGGAAATGGTTGGATGCCCAAATGACTTTGGGAGAGTTGTACCATTTAGCGGGAGTGTACGACAAAGCCGCGGAAACCTTTAAGGAATTGTCGCTAAACTGTAAAAAGATGTACAAACCCACGGTGTTTACATGGCAGGGAAGAGCCTTACGAAAGCATACTGCAAAGTATCCCTACGCATTTTATCTCCGGGGCTTAAGCTGTCTTGCACGGGGTGAGGCGCTGAGAGCTTCAGGAAATACCATTGATGCCTTTGACGCCTATGATGATGCCGAAGATTTGCTGTGGGAATATACGGACGAGGTGGACGCGTCAGCGGAAATCCAGTTTCGCCGCGCCTCTGCCTATATTGGACTTGGGGATGTAGCGCTGGAGGAGAATTCCTCCCGAAGTGCTTTGAAGGATTATCAGAGTGCATTGGAGTTGTTGCAGAAATACGCAGATCCTAATGCGGCTCTGTTGGCAGAGTGCTATGAAAAAATAGCGGATGCTTTGATGCGGCAGGAGTCTTTTGAAGAAGCCCGGGCATATTGCCGGTCTGCCTTGACCATTCGGCTGTGCAGAGCAGAGGAAGACCGTACGGAAGCATCCAATTTGGCACTTGCCGGTGTATACTTGCGGCTGGGTGATTTGCTTTGCCTGCAGAGTGCGTGGCAGGATGCTGTACAGCGGTATGAACAAGCGGAGCCCCTCCTGCAGACGAATGAGGAATTTCTTAGCATAGAGCGGCAGATGCTGCTGGTAAAGTACCACATGGGCAACGGCACAGTCTGGGAACGCACAAACCAATTCCTTAAGGCGCAGCCACATTATGAAGCCGCATTGAAGTATTTGACAGGCTTACCTGAAACGGAAGTCAGAAACCAAAGTCTGAAAAAATGCCATCATGCGTTGGAGCGGATTTTTCGGAGTCTGGGAGACCATAATCATGCCCAAAAGCATAATCAGGCTGCATTATCCCTCTCCGGTGAGGATGCGGAAAAACTGAAAACACTATACTGGAACTTTGCAGTCAGATATGCATTTTCCCTGCGAAACGCGACAGACGCAACACCCGGCTTCCCGGCGAGGTTACCTCCGATACCCCGGGGGTTGGAACAGAAAAAACCGGATTTGTCCAGGGTGAAGCTGTTGGCACAATGGCTGCAGGAGGCAATGGAGCTTTGCCGTCAGCATATTCAGATGTTGCAAAAACCCTGGGAGCAGGAGTATCTGTGGCAAAACCTGGAGTTTTTGGGAGATTATTTGTATGAGTTGGCGCATTGCTGCACAGGCGAGATGGCGCTTATCTGCCTACAGTTATCCTGCGAAGCCTTTGAGATATTGTACCGATGCTACCCCTACCGCTCCGAATATGGGGAGAAGCACGATTTGCTTCTGAAAACCCTTTCGCGGTTTGATGAACTTTGAAGCATATAATGAAACCCCCGGACTTGTTCTTTTGGAATAAGTCCGGGGGATGTGTTATTTCAGAAGCAAAGCCTTTGCATAGTAGCCGTATACCGCAGTGGCGGCGGCAAGGGGTTGGATATCGCTTTCAATGCTGGCTTTGTTCAGGCAGTATTGCCCAATGGAGTAGGCGGATACGCCGGAGCAATACAGAGCGGAGCCGTCAGAGTAGATTGCGGCGACGTAAACAGTATCGTCCAAATTCTTGGCGGCGATGCCGGTTACCTTTGCTTGCAGGATGCCTTCGCCGGTCATGGTCATAATTCCGTCGGCATTATCAGCTGTCAGGTATTCGACAGCTTGGTAGGTCGTGCTGGTCCAGTAGTAGAACTGAACTTTTCCGGAAACGGTTGTGCTGGGCTGATAGTAATACTGAATGGAGAATGCGCCTTCAAAGGAAATAGAAGCGGACTTCCGGATAAAACCGTCTTCGGTGCTGGGGAAACCACCGGCTTTTTCTTTGTCGGCATAGACCACGGGGTCAATCATATCGCTGCGGTAAGGCTCTACAAGGGCGAGCTGTGCCTCGGTTAAATGGGCATTCATTAACTGATCGGCTTTGTAGTCGAAGTAGACCTGAGCGGCAGCACCGTAATTCAGCATTGCCACTACCAGCGTTTTCATTTCCGTGGAATGCTGGCTTCCGGCGAGAATGTTGTTGGCATAGGTAATGGGGCTGTACTTCATCTGCTTGGTGTACAGATAGCTGCCGTCAGAGAGCCGCAGATAGATTTTGAAGTAAACCGTATCGCTGAGATTCTTGGCAGCAATGCCCTGAGTACGGACGCTGTACATTCCGAGACTGCTGTGGTATACCGCACCGGGGATTACAGCGTTTGCGTTATCAATGGTTCCGTCGCTGTTGGGAGCTGTCCAGGTGAGCAGACCCATATCTGCTTCGCCCAAATCTCCGAGGTCAGAGACTGTGAAGTAGATATTCAGAAGAATTTCATCCTCGAAGGCGAGGGAAACATTCTTTGCATAAATCGAGGGGGTGGTGGTAATCGTCTGTCCGCATACGGTACAGACATTGTTTTCATAGCTGTGGGTGCAGACCATACCGCAGACACCGCAGGTGCCGTCCGTCCAAGTATGCTCACAGATTGCACCGCAGACACCGCAGGTGCCGTCCGTCCAATCATGCTCACAGATTGGACCGCAGACACCGCAGGAGCCGTCCGTCCAATCATGCTCGCAGACCGCACCACAGACACCGCAGGTGCTGTCTGCCCAAGTATGCTCACAGAT
>JAFULI010000080.1 GCA_017473455.1 Oscillospiraceae bacterium | reverse complement strand
GTGATGTCCACTGCCACGTTCTCGGCAGGCACGTCACGGCGATCCTCCCGGTCCTTCCGGTAGGCATTGGTCAGAGCCTGCTTCAGCCGCTCCAGCATATAGTCCATGGGGATACCCTGGGTCTTTTCCAGCTCCCGCAGGGCGGCGTAAATCTCCACGCCGTCAATCTTGTGGGCTTCGGGCTGCTTCTTGGCTCTCGTATTTCTTGCCATTTTTCCTTCCTCCAATCAGAATTCTACCCGCAGGCGTACCAAAGCCACCTGGGATTTTTCAAAAGTAATGGTTTCCTTGCCGCTTTCCACGGTCACCTTGCCGGCATCATACCCCCGGAGAATACCGGGAATTTCCTTCAAGCCGTTGTGAGGACGGTAGAGCTTGACCATTATGGGGCTGCCCATAAACCGCTCAAAATCCCCGGGACGCTTCAAGGCACGCTCCAGACCTGCGGAGCAGACTTCAAAATGATAGGACTCCTGAATAGGGTCCTTTTCATCCAATACGGGATCCACCGCTCTGGAGATTGCCTCGCAGTCGCTGATGTCCACGCCGCCTTCCTTTTCAATATACAGCCGCAGGAACCGCTCAGAGCCTTCCCGGACATATTCCACGTCCCACAGAGTGCAGCCATGCTGCTCCACAATGGGTCTTGCGAAGGCTTCCACTTGTTCTGTGATTTTCAAGTCATCGCTTCCTTTCTAAGTATCGCAAAAAGAGAGGGGCTGAACCCCTCTCTTTCGTATAGTCTACGTTAGATTATCCGTATTATAGCACCCCTATTCCTATTTTGCAAGGGGTTTTTGAAAGTTTTTGCCGTTCTTTTTCAAAAATCCGGGATAAAAATGCTGTCCGCGGCGGCGGCTTCCTGAGTAAAGCCCTCCAAACCGTTCAGCCACATCCAGCTCAGCACGGCATCATATTCCTCCTGGGTAATGGGTCGGTTCAAAGGCTCGGGAAGTCCCGGCATGGGGGTATACTGCCGCATCAGGCTCACCAGAACCTCACCGGGCGCAAAGTTTTCCCCAATCCAGTCCAGCACCTTCAGAGAATTTTCCACGTGACCGGGGAGAATGAGATGCCGGATGATGACACCGCTGACCACCTTTTCTCCCTGCCGGCGGATTTTTCCCGTCTGACGGAACATCTCTTTAATGGCAGCACCGGCATGGAAGAAATAATCTCCCGCACCGGACAGCCGGGCGCCCAACCCCACGTCAGCATACTTCAAATCCGGAAGGTAGATGTCCACCTTTCCTTCCAAAGCCCGCAGGGTCTCCACCCGTTCATAGCCGCCGCAGTTGTATACCACCGGCACCGGGAGTTTTTCCTCCAGCGCCGGAAGAATTGACGGCAAGTAGTGTGTCGGGGTCACGAGATCAATATTCTCCGCTCCCTGAGCAATCAAATCCTCCATGACAGCACGCAGTTCCCGGGAAGTCATTCCTTTCCCCACCGGCTTGCCGCTGATGGCGCGGTTCTGACAATAACTGCAGCCAAGGGTGCAGCCACCGAAAAAGATGGCTCCGCTGCCGCCGCTGCCTGCCAGGGCAGGTTCTTCCCAATGGTGAAGCATCGCCTTTGCCACCAGCAGCTCATCGCTGCAGCCGCAAAAGCCAACCTGACCTGCTGTTCTGTCCACACAGCATTGCCGGGGACACAGTCGGCATAGATTATAATTCACGGTATCCCACCGCCTTTTCCGTGCTCTGCAGACGCAGATGCTCGGAAATCTGAGAGATAAACTGGCTGTTGGTGGGTCGCAGAACCGTTCCGTCCCAGCAAGGCGCAAAATACACTCGCCAGTTGCTTTCACTGCCAAGATTCTTGGCAACAAAAATCGCGTCCCGAATGGCACGTTCCACCGCGGCAGGAGAGGTATCGTGGTTCCTTGCCACACGGGGATACATCTCTTTGGTGATGGAAATGGTGGGTTCCTTCAGATGCATGGCAATGCATTCATTCAGATAAAGGAAGCCCTTGCGGTTTGCCGGAAAATTCAGGCTGAGCATAATCTGGGCAGCGGTGGCAGGTGTCCGATCCATGCGGATTGCGGATACATTTTTGTTTGCCAGATCCCGGACACGGTCGGCAAGAGAAGGCAGGTCGCAGGGTTTGATCACCACCATATCCACCGAGAAGGCATTCACCGCCGTACCGATATAGTCGCTGAAAAAGCAGGTAGTCAGCAAAACCGGTATCCGGCTCCCACGGGAACGCAGCACTTTGAGCAAAGAAATACCATCCATATTCGGCAGTGCCATATCCAGTACCAGAACGTCCGGGTGAAAGTCTTCTGTGGCAGACAACGCTTCGTATCCGTCATAGCAGATTCTTGTTTCGCAATTTTCTCCCAGAAAACCAGCCAAATCCGAACAGAACGTCACCGATGCATCTGCAATCAAAACTCTTCTTCTGTCCATAACACAAGTACCTCTGTCTTTCTCTCAAATCCTGAGATAAAATACCACTTTTTGCCTTAGATTTCAACCCCGTTTGACCGACATTTTTCGAGGTTTTTCGACACGAACCAAAATAAAAAGCAGCAATTCCACCTGTAATCGCTGCTTTTTTCCCTAAATTCATAATTTTTGTGTGCAGCAACCATAGGTAAATTTTTTACAAAAAACCGTTTTTTCACTTCTTCCGGTTCAGTGCCGCAAGCGTTTGCTTCAAAATTGTGGAAGATGTTCCTTTGGTATACGGAAAATAAACAATCTCCACGCCCAGAGGCGCAAACTTCTCCTCCATCTCATTGAACAAGGGGGTTCCCTTCCAGTCATCGCCCACAAACATTCGGTCAAAACGGTAGGTTTCCCATGCGGCAAACTTGTCCCGGTTTTCCTGAGGGACTACCTGATCCACATAGCGAATGGCTTTTACAATCTCCACCCGCTCTTCAAAGCAGATGACGGGGGTCTTATTTTTATATTGCTGCACCAGCTCATCGGTGCTGACACCCACGATCAGATAATCGCACTGCTCCTTCGCCCGTTTCAGAATATTCAGATGTCCAATATGAAACAGATCAAATACACCGGTGGTATATCCTATGATCATGTTATTTCCTCCTTTTCAGCTTCCCTTCCAGAACCGCCAGCAAGTCCACCGCCCAATCCACTTTATATGCCAACACCGCCAGACGGGGAGAAAGCATCGTCGCACGCAGATAAAAACGCAGTTGAAACAGATTGTCTTTATACAGCGGACATTTCGCAAACCCGGGACATTCCTGCCGCACCGCTGTGCGAATTCGCGCAAGCTGGGACAGATCCGTCTTTCCCGGCTGACCCAGACAAGTATGGCGAATGTTGCCCATCTGCATCGAAATGTATTTGTTGTCCACCAAGTCACGGTTGGCTTCGTAAATCCCCCGCTGTTTGCAGGCATCCAGAATCAGAGAGGGAATCACAATCCGCTCGTATTGACGGACATCCCCCTTGCTGCGGACGGTGGAATTGGTGCTTTGGTAATAATGGTAAAACTGCCCCGGCGCCTTGACCAGTGTCCGGGCATAAAGTCCCGTCATAAAGTTAAAGTAAGCATCCTCAAAGAATACTTTTTCCGGAAAATTCAGATTATTTTCTTTCAAAAATGCTCTGCGGTAAATCCGGCTCCAGAAGTATCCGCAATGGCCAAGGAAGCGTACTCTGCGCGCATAATCCAGTTCCCGACCTTCGCCGTAATCCGTAAGCACATCCTTCAGGCTTTTGCCATCGTCGATGTAATAATCCGCGCCGCACAGATCCGCGCCTTCCGCCGCCTCATACAGCGCCCGGCACATATCCTTTTCCACAAAATCATCGCTGTCCACAAAGGCGATATATTCTCCACGGGCAATCTCCATCCCACGGTTTCTTGCACCGCCCTGACGGATGTTTTCCTCCAGATAAAGGCACCGTATCTTATCCGGATGCGTTAAAGCATATTGCCGCAAAAGCTCCGGGCTGGTATCTGTGGAGCAGTCATCCACCAGAATAATTTCGATTTCTTCCAAGGTCTGCCCCAAAAGGGAGTCCACACATTTGTGGAGATAGCTTTGGGAATTATGTACCGGGACAATCACGCTGACCTTAACCATAGCAAACCCTTTCAATTCGCTCCGCCACGGCTTTGGCGGCATTTCCTTCTTCAAAGCTACCGATTTCCTTCAGGAATTCCCGGCACTTTTCCGGATATCCCGTAAAGTCCTTCACACACAGACACAGTGCTTCCATACTTTTTGCCTTCGGGAAGGGCAATTGCTGAATGTCAAAATACAGCCCACGCTCATTTTCCATGTACTGCCGCAAATCCGGAACATACAAAACGCAGGGCTTTCCTGCCACCGCCATGTCAAACATGGAGGAAGAATAATCCGTAATCAGCAAATCGCAGGCAATCAGAAGTTCCTGCATATCCGGATACTTGCTCATGCTGATGCTGTTGGGGTCATCCACATCGGCGGCGATGTTGGGATGCAAACGGCACCCCAGCGCCCAGTCTTCCCCCAACGCCTCCCCCAGCATGGCAAAGTCCATGCCGTACAGGCTCGCCTTTTTATCCCTACGGAATGTAGGGGCATACAGTGCCAGCTTTTTGTCCTCAGGGATGTTGTAGAAAGCAAACACCTTTTTCCGAACCGCCTCATTGCTACCGAAAAAGCCGTCACAGCGAGGGGTTCCCTGCTCCAAAATCTCTCCGTCATACCAAAAGGCACGGCGGAATATGTCCGTGCTGAACGCACACCCGGACAGCAGTAAATCAATCTTTTGAGAATCTTCTCTGGCAGCTTCCACATACTCCTGCCCCAGTCCGGGCGCATCCCCTTCGATCTTTTTCAGCCGCAGGGAGGAGTGCCAGGTCTGGATATAGTACTGTCCCTTGCGCTTGCGGAAATAGTGAGCCTTGCCCATACGGCTGTTGCAAATCACAACCTTCGCCGTGGTAATCTCCTTCAGATACTCCATGGAGAAATAACGCACTACACGAACTCCCTCCGGAAGCCCCTGCGGAAGCGCGCGCCCATGCTCCAGCACCCAGACAAGATCATACTTCCCGGGAAAATGCTCCGCCAGATACAGCGCAATGTACTTAGGACTGCACCCAAAGGTCTTAAAACTATCCGACCAAAGGATAACCTTATTCTTCTGTAAAGGCCAACACCGCCAAATCCCCATCCAAACCTCATGCCGCAGGGATTTTATTTTCTGAATAACGTCCATAATTACCCTCAATCGAATATTTTGTCTAAACCCCACCCCGTCACAAGGGTATTATCCTCTGTCTTTTACAAAGACACTTTTTATCCTTAAAATCACTTTCTGAATGGGGCTGAATTCGTTTTTCAAAATAATCTTCCTCGCCCACTTCCATTTCAGCGCCGGAAGATAGATCCGTTCATACCTATTAAGCCACGGACGCAGCCGTTTGCTTTGCTCCTGCAATGCCTGCATCGCGGCAGTGAGCGCATCCGTTTCATTTTCTCTAAAAAATACACACAGAATATGGGTGCTGAACCCCAAAAACGTTCTGCAGCATTGCTTTTCCAGTTCCGGGATTCTCTCCGGCAAATAATGCAGCCGGTCCAGCAATGCTTTTTGCTTATCCAGCATCTTCTTCGGAGAAATGCCGGTAATAATACTGTTTTCCCGCTTTATGTAATGGTAGAGAATATCAGGAATTTCCACAATTCTCTTTGCCTTCAAGCAGAGCTTGTACGTCTCCTGCTCATCCTCATATACCTGCCCGACAGGAAATACAATGCCTTCAAACAGTTCTTTTTTGAACACTTTTGTGCACAGAGATACTTGGTTTGTATACCATCTGCCTTCTTTTTCGAAGATTCGTCCAACAAACGCACGTCCGTCCATAATCAGCGGTTCTTTGGAACGGATTGCACCATTAAGGGTGTCTGCGCGGTCATGCTGACACTGAACCACGTCTGCATCATATTGCTCCGCCCACGCCATCATGACTTGATACATATCTGTTTCAATAATATCATCAGAATCTGTAAAACCGATGTAATCTCCCTGTGCCGCCGCAACACCGGTATTCCGTGCATCAGACACCCCGGTATTCTTCTGATGAATAACTCTGATACGCTCATCCTGCGCCCCATAACGGTCACACACCGCCCCAGAGCCGTCCGATGATCCATTGTTCACCAGTATCAGTTCAAAATCCCAGAAACTCTGCGCCAGCACACTTTCAATGGTTTGTGGCAGATAATGTTCTACATTATAAATTGGGATGATTATCGACAGCTTCATCTTTATTATCCTTTGACACATCTTTGCGGTAGCGTATCACCCTTGCCGGCACACCGCCAACCACCGCATACTCCGGAACATCCTTCGTAACAACCGCACCGGCTGCAATCACGCTATGACTGTGGACATGGACATTGGCAAGAATAGTAACACGTGCTCCAATCCACACATCATCGTCAATGATGATTTTACTGTTCGGGGTAAAGCCCTGCTGGATCATAGGAATATCCGGGTCGTCAATAATATGATTTCTGGGAATGGTCATAAATTCTCTGCCAATCATAACATCATTGCCCACAACAGTATTGCCACCCAAGACAGAATATGCGCCAAAGCTTGAACGATCTCCCAATGAAATCCCTCCCCATCTAAGATCAACATAGGGCTCAATATTGACATCCTCACCACAGTGGTCCATCAGGAATCTTGCACACCACGCGCGCAATTTCTTAGGGATTTTCGTTTTGGATGTATAGCATGATGGTAATTTAGTTGCAAACCAATGATACAGATAGAATACAAATTTCCACTTTAATTTGTTAAGCATTGTTCATCTCTCCGTCCTACTACACGCTAAAAATTCAAACAGGTAACCTTCGATCATCATGAGCGCAGCTTGTGCAATTCATACATTTGCCTACGTTCTTTTCGTCGCATCAGAGAATCATGTAGTCCACGAGCTGTCTCCATGCCCGGTCATTCTGATTTCCCCCGGAAACCTTATTCTCCTGAAACAGTGTGGCATTATTCGGAATCGCAATGTCAACCGGAAACCCTCGTGGGGGGTAGTCCACTGTCGTATTGACTCCCGCTTTTAGACTCATTGCCTTCAACCACAAGTCATCTGCCGTCGGTGCGATTTCCATCGCCTTTTCCTTATTTAATAACTCCTCCGGATACCAGTGTGCCGGAAATAATGAACCTGCTCCTGTGAATGCCTGTGCATTTGGGTGCGAGATATATTTCCGCCACGGTTTCGCCTCAGTCCATTTCGAAGGCACATCGAGCATAGTCGGTCCAATGATTTGCGCGGACATACACACAATATCCCGGGGATACTTTTTATGGAGTTTTATCAATCTCTTAACTGTATCCTTAGGATAAAAGAGATCATCATCCGCTAGTATAATGTGATCTTCCGGATACTCCAGAAAGGAAAAATGATACTTTTTATGGGAACGCAGATCTTCACAATAGCGGATCGTTAAGCCCTTTTCCTGCAACGCAATCAACGTTTCCGGTAATTTGTGATCCGGAAACTGAGACTCTGCAAGCCATAACACAATCCGATCCGGTTTCACACTTTGTCGCATCAAGGTTTCAATGGCGATATGTACGTATTCTATGCGTGCCGGAAAAGAAGTCAAGGATACCGTATATTTCTCCGCTCTGGGTTTCGAATTCAGTCCCCACTTAACCGGGTGCTTCTCCAGCCATTTTAACATTTTTCGATTGGCAAACACAGAAAACAAATACTCATACCTGCGTGCTGCATTTTCCCAAAAAGGAAAGCGTTTACGCAACCTTTTCCCAAAAAAGAACAATCGATATCCTATAACATACAACCAAAGCATTGATGTTTCCTCATTATTCTATTCTTCGCTTTATTCTTTCCACTGTATCATTTCCGAGTATCTTTCTGGCAATTTTTCCAGGAAAAATCCTTATCCCCAAAAGGATTTTGTAGAGCTTACTTGAATGCCACTTCAATCGCTTCATGCTCTTCCTGCCTTGTGCAGATCTCCAGGTTGAAGTGAAGTGATGCACAGCTACAGTATTATTATCTCTCTTTCTGTTCTCCCCTTCCATATTTTGAGGGCAGAACCACGATTGTGGGTAAATATCAACACCGTCGATATTTTGTCTGGTATTGTCCATCACCAGTCCTCTTGCAATCAAATCATTCGTCATAAAAACCACATTAGGCTCTGAATGCATTTGTCCATTCGCAAAAAACTCCCGATGTGAATAGTATTCCAACCACGCAGCAATCACTAAATGGTTCGCCTTTGCGCCAATAATGCAAGAAGCAACGCTGTTTCTATTCTCAAATCCCACAAACATATCGTGCTCAATGTAAGGCGTCAGGGGCTTGAGCAGTTGTAAATCCGTATCAACATAAACACCACCCATTTCGGTGAGCACTTTCAGCCGTACATAATCCGACACAAATGCATATTTTTTCGCTTCATACGCCTGCTTCGTCCATACCGTGCTGTTTACATCAAAGTTATCCTCATTCCATTGAATGATTTGCCAATCCGGGCAGTTTCTCTTCCAGCTTTTTAGGCACCTCTTCATCAGCGGTGGCATTTCGCCATGTCCAAACCAACAATAATGTATGATCGGGGGAATCATATTCCTCTCTCCTCTACTTCTTAAAACCTGCTTTTAAGGAATCTATCAACTGATCTCCAAAAATCTTCCGTATTGCTCGCTTTGGAAATAGCTTGAGTGCTTCTATTTTTCTCTGAAGCCGCAGGTTTTTCAGTTTTCTCCCTCTTTTTTGCAGGTAACTCTGTGAAAGCCAACTAGCATTGTACCAATGGATTGATATGCTGTTGTCCGTAATACGGTCTGTATGGTGCCAATAGCCAACAGGGCACAAGTATTCCCTGGGCAACACCAGAATATCCCCTTCAAGCACCTGTAACGTGTCATTGGGCTGTAATCCCAACTCAAAAAGGGCAGGTGTATTTCTCTGGGGACACGTTGTTTCATCAATGCTTCCATCACTAAGTATAAACGGAATCTCCATGTAATCATCGAGCATCCGTTTTATCACCGGGCTCTCTTTTTCAGCACCGAAGCCCAAGCCTGTGTTTATCTGTGTGCCGTTATCTTCAAAGCCAAAAAATGCTTTGTACTTCAACAACTCATCCAGCGATTTCAGCAACTCTACATCTGTATCTAAATAGACTCCGCCATATTGGTATACCAGTTTCAGTCTAACATAGTCCGAAACAAACGCCCATTTTTTCGCTTCATAGGCTTGCCGGACATAGATTGGACACTGATTTATATCAAAATTATCCTCATTCCACAGAATAATTCGCCAATCAGAGCAGTGCTTTTTCCAGCTTCTTATACATTTTTTCGACAATTTTGGCATTTCGCCATGTCCAAACCAGCAATAGTGAATAATCTTAGGTATCATCGCCACACCCTCCTGTCTCTATACTTTCAGATTGCGCCTCCCCTATGCGTTTTTATGACTCCACAACCAACTCAGGGAAACTAATGCTTCCCCAGTGGTGACTATTCCAGTTAATTCCTTCATCACTTTCCAGTTCAAAGCAGAAAGCAGGCCAAATTGCATCGTAATCAGTATAGCCTCCGTAAGGATTGTTTCCATAAATAACAAACAAGCATTTATAGAATCCTTGAACCAATCCCGGTGTATTAAAGGACATTACATACTCTTTGACTTCACCGGCTTTCATTCCTTCCTGAGTCGGACACATAGCCGCACCCACAGAAAGATCATCCTTGGTTCGCACCTCTGCTCGCAAGTTAAAATTCGGAATATCTTCGTTCGCCTTGACCGTCAATCTAAATCTAATTGCTTCTCCATGTTGATAAACCGCACTTTCTTTGTTAAGTAAGGACAAGTGCATCATTTTTGCAGAAACACGCTTGCTCAAATGAGACATTCGTTCTTTAGAAAGGTCAAATTCCACAGGTCTGCCATTGTCTTTTTTACCAAGGTAAACAGAAATCGCGCCATCAACATCCCCGTCGAAGATAATCCTGCCCTGGTCCAACACGATACAACGGTCGCAAAGTTTGCGGATGGTATTCATGTTGTGGGAGACGTACAAAACCGTCTTTCCCTGGACGGTGGCAGCATCACGCATTTTATCCAGACACTTCTGCTGGAACGCCATATCACCAACCGCCAGGACCTCGTCCATAATCATGATCTCGCTGTCCAGATGGGCTGCCACAGAAAAGGCAAGTTTGACATACATGCCGGAGGAATACCGTTTAACGGGAGTGTCGATAAATTCCCGAACCTCCGAGAATTCGATGATATCCTCCATCTTGGCATCGATTTCCGCTTTGGTCATGCCAAGAATCGCACCATTCATATATACGTTTTCCCGACCGGTCATTTCACCGGAAAAGCCGGTACCCACCTCCAGCATTGAGGTGATACGACCGTAAATATCTACCGCACCTTCGGTCGGCGCAGTAATTCGGGAAAGGATTTTCAGCATGGTAGATTTACCGGCTCCGTTTCCTCCGATAATTCCCAATGCTTCTCCTTTTTTTACTTCCAGATCAATCCCGTTAAGTGCCATGAAGGTCTGTCCGATCAAGCGCTGATCGGTACCGATTTTGGAGTTAGGGTCTTCCTTATGCCGCACCCGCGCCCACCAGCTTTGAAGGTCAGCGGTCAGAGTACCGCCGCCGATCTGTCCCAGACGGTACTGCTTTTTCAAACCTTGAATTTTAATTGCAAGCTGTTCACTCATTGCGATACCTCAAACCGTGTCCATGAAGGTTTTTTCTACTTTACTGAAGATAATTACTCCGAAGAATACCACCGCCGCCATCACAACTGCGGAGATGCCCCAATACAGCGGTTCAAATTCTCCGCTGCCCAAAAATGCCCAACGGAAGGTTTCCACCGCACAACTGACGGGGTTGAGCATAACCAGCTTATACAGACCGCCATTGCCCAGACTGGAAGCAGGGTACACCACGGGGGTAATGTACATCCAAAGCTGAACGCCAAAGGTAACCAGCATGGTCAAATCCCGATACTTGGTGGTCATACTGGAAATAATAATGCCAAAGCCCAATCCCAACAGTCCCAGATATACCATAATCACCGGCAGCATCAGAATGCCCAGATAGTTAGGATCCACTTGCTTTGTAACCACATAATAAATCCAGAATATCAGGAACATTGCCAACTGAATAAAGAAGTCAATCATACTAAAAAGAACCGTGGAAATCGGGCTGACAAGTCGGGGGAAATAAACCTTTCCGAAGACACCGGCATTTCCGGTAAATGTAGTAGCTGTGCCGTTCAGGCAGGCAGCAAAAAAACTCCAGATTGTATTGCCTGCCATATAGAACAGAACCAGAGGCACACCATCGGTGGAGATGCCGGCGATTCCACCAAATACCAACGTATGGATCAGCGTAGTCATCAGCGGCTGAATAATCGCCCACAGCGGCCCCAGAATGGTCTGCTTGTACCGCACCACAAAACTGCGTTTCGTAAACAGCCAGACTAAGTCACGGTATCGCCATACTTCTTTCAAATCAATATCAAACCATCCATTTTTCGGTTCTAAATGAGTATGGTACTTATGTTCCTGCTCCATAGATATGTCTCCTTCAACTTTTCCCGCACGCTCTGCGGATGAAATAATATAGCTGTACCGCCCCCGGAATCACCCGCGACAGCTTATGCAGCAGCTTGTACTGCCCGGATAATTCCAGCTTTTCTTTTGCCAGAATCTTAATATAGTTTTTTAGCACAGCTTCTTCCGTTTTGCACTTTTCCCGGCGTGCCAGACAATAAAAAATTACCGCTGACTGAAACATCCGGCTCTTCGTTTCCGTGACCAAATCCTGCAGACCGCAGGTCTCCAGCACAGCAATCCGCTCCTCCATGATCGAAAACACAATCATGCTTTTCGGACGGAAGTTCCCATGAATGATACTGCCACAGCGCATCACATAGCCGTACAGTACAAAATCCGTATAAATTACCTTGCGGCAATTTGGGAGCATCCGGTTCAGCAGTTCCTCGTCTTCGTGGAGAATCCCCTTTCGAAACTGAACATCCTGAAACAGCCGCCTTGCCCACAGTTTCGTACAACTGGATGCCGCCACGCCGCCCTTTTCATACAGCCAGCGCCACATTTGCTCATTATCACTGCAGACAATCGGTTCAGAAGAGGTTTCGTTTTCCGGTGGCGGTGTTGTCCCATCCGTTTCCCAATAATGAAACTGGATAAAATCCACATCTTCCTCTGCCAGCACCATCAGCCGCTCTACCGCATCCGGAACCAAAAAGTCGTCGCCATCCACGAACAGAACCCAATCTCCCGTTGCTTGTGCCAATCCTGCATTCCTTGCATCTGAAAGACCACCGTTTTCCTTGTGGATTACCCGGATCCGTCGGTCGCCTTCAGCCAGTGCATCGCATAGCTCAGCACTGCCATCCGCAGAACCATCATCCACCAGAATAATTTCCAAATCCGGATACGTTTGTTTTACCAGACTGTCAACACATGCACTGAGGTATTTTTCAATATTGTACACCGGAACGATAATACTGACCATTCCTGTCCCCCTAAACATTACCTGCCGTCGTTAAACCATTTCACATAGTCGAAAGCATCAAAATATTTCTTACCGCTGCCTATGCTGACAAAGGCATCACAGTTTCCTACAGAATCTTTCTCCTCAAATCCCGGAATATAGACCGCAGAGGAAATATCCGGGTAAGGTATATGGGTAAAAACCGCTTTGTTTTTATACGGAAGCTGATCAAACTTCCTCAGCATCTCATAGGTACATCCATCCTGATCGGACATCAGGACAAAAAGATTATCCCAGTTGATTCGTGCCTTTCTTCTGTTCCACGCATCTTCCGCTTCTTGCGGGGAAGAATAATGCACAAAATGTACCGTCAAATCCCCCAGCAGAGCCACCGGGTACTTTCTTTCAGACTCTGAAATGAATTCCAAAGGTTCTTCCAAATACTCTTTTGGATTTTCCAGAAATTTCATATAATCGGATGCACTCAGCGAAAGGTTAACAAATGGGGAGCGGAATTGCAGGCTCAAGTCATGACAAATACATCCTCCATTGCAGTTATTCGCAAAGAGAGTGAAATCTTTATTTTTTAATCGTTTCCGGTTCCTTAAACATATAAAATGTCTGAAAAAATAGTTCCTATATGACATACTTCTCCCACGAACTCACAATATCCGCAATATTTATGATTCCCTATACCTGCCAAGCCGATAACGTATTACTTCCCCGAGCCATTCCATTCTGGTCAATTTCAGACATTCTTCTGCCCAAGACCCCAATTGTCTGTCATCCAGACCGGCAAAAAACTTGTCCCGCCGTTTGTGCAGCTTGCAATGACCATTCAGGAATGGATTCCCATCCATAATATCAGCCTGCGTACTTTGCTGTACAGTCAAATACTGACGCGCCTTTTCAAATAAGTTCTGACCTTTTTCTGTGTTAATCACCACGCAGGACACACCGGCATCATCAGCAAATCCATCATGGTGACGTTCTATCCTCCAGAAATCGCCCAAGGTAATGTCAGCACAGCGGGGCAATGCATTAAACGGACATTCTCCGCAAACTTGGTTTAGACTCAAATTGCACAAAAACGCTCTGTAATACAGGTCCTGGGATGCCGGCTGGGAATATGTGCTTCCGTCATCAAAATCCACAGTCAACCGCAGCTCAGCCCAGCCGTTTGTTTTATCACGAAATGTCAGGCTGCTGACTTTTGCGCCTTTCTCCATTTCCAACTCAGACAGGTACTTCTTAAGCACCTTAGCGCTGGGTACTCCGTGACAAATAAAATCCACTGCAATTAAGTTTTCATAGTCCCGCTTTAAGTACTTTCGCAACCCTGCAACCTGACAAGGAGTCCCGGAGAACAGTACCGGTTTCCCCTTATTCAAATTATTCTTTACCTGAGGGTACACACCTTCCATATTGCTCTGGGCGTATTTAGAACCATACAGCCGTGGCAGTTCTTCCCCGTTTTCTACCGGCATATGGCGAGGGGTATGGTTCTCATCCCAGCCGCATCCATACACCACACCCCCACCGGCAATAACCTGCTCCGCAAGCAGAGAAAATACACCTCCGGAGCTGCTTTTCCGTACGCGCTCCGGTTCACCGGCGCACGCAAAAAAGCCTTTCGGCGGTTCTCCGGACGGAGGGCCTTCCACCGGGCAAACCCGTAAACAAGCACCGCAGGAAATACAGTCATCGGAAACTGCAGGCTTGTAAAAACCATTGCCATCCATCGTCATGCGGATTGCCCCAACCGGACAAACCGCAGCACAGGCACCACAGCCACAGCAGCAATCAAATATCTTTCCGACCATACAACGCCTCCTGCAAAAAAGCTTTTGCCTGTTCCTTTTCCTGCGCCAGCACAGTCCGTGCCCACGTGAAATCCACCTGCAACGGCATGGATGCCTCCATGCCCCAAATTCGGTTCTCCAGCTTTGTTAACCGCAAGATGCTTTCCAGACGTTCAAAAAGTTCCTTATTACCGGTTTGAACTGCAACAAAAGGTGTTTCAAATATCAGTGAAAATGCAATCGCATGAAAAGAACTTGTAACCACCAGTTCCGCATTCCGGATCATATACAGGAATTCTTTCGGGCCATACTGACCAAATCGCTTGCTATCCAAAGATACTACCGGCAGCCCCGTCAAACTTGTTGCCAATGCAGACAAATCTGTGCTGCTGTCATAACCGTAGGTAAGAACATACCGCTCCGGCAATCCCCTCGGCTTCCGTGCCACCCGGGTCCATTCTGCCTTTTCTAATAAGAAAACCGGATCAATAACCTGTCTGGCAGAAATCCCGTACTGCTCCAACAGCATTACCCCAGACCGTTCCCGTACACTCACCGCATGGAAGGAAGGAAGGTAACGCCGGATGCATTCTTCACCGGCAGCAGATACTTCCGCAGCACCGAAGCTGGCTGCATACGATATTTTTTTCTTATCCCCCGCGAAGCTTAAATAAAAAGCACTGTCCTCGCCGCATCGGTTTTTAACAGATCCCCAGATCTGATCACTGCCGCAAATATAAGCATCAAAACCAGTCAGTTGGTGTAAATCCTGTTCCGTGGTAAAGTGTCTGCGTGTCAGGTTGAGTTTTTTTCTGTTAAAACGCTTATAGCGACAGTACTTCGGCATTCGGGACAAGTGCACCGGAAACATCCGTGCCCGAAATATCCATCGCTTCCACCAGGCACTACGCCACTTTGGACTCTCTACTCCCATGAAATCAATCAGGCGATAGAGGTACTCCGGTTTGTAGTCTATTACTTCTATTTGCCCACCCAAACCGGACAAGTATGTACTTAACGCGTATGCCTGTAATGATGAGCCGTAATTGAATACATCATGGCATGTAATAATACCAATTTTCATACACTACCTCAGTAAACGCAACCTGCTTTTCAGAGACATTCCACGGCTGAGCCGCCACCTGAAACTTCGGGGCATTTTGCGAACCCCTTCCCAAAGCCGCCAGCGATACTCTCTGGGCAGATCAGTACAGCCATAATATTTCGCAATCACTGTTAATCCCAGTTTTAATGGTTCCGCCATGCTCTGATCTGTAACCATACCGTAGTATGCTGCCTGACAAAGCGCTTCCTGCATTTCTTCCGTCAGTCCAATGTCCAGCTCACGGAAATACATTTTTTTTAAACGATAATGCTTCTGTTCCTTCGTTACGTCAACACTTTGCGTAACCTGACCCTTGTGAATGCGGTACCGTAACAGCGTTTCGGGCAAATTCATCATCTGCCCTTTTTGGCTCAGTACCATCCACATCCGGTAATCTTCACGCCCATCGAAACTGCTGTCGTAACGTGTTTCTCCCACAGCTTCTTTACGAAGCATCATCGTGGGATGGACAAAGGGGTTGCTTATTGCCATACGAAGCCGGATCTCTTTGTCTTCCAAAGGCATATCTGTTTTGCTTCCTTCCGGTACTTCACCAAAAAGAATCGCATTGCTTCCGCAAGCAATAATATTTCCTTTTTCGTCCATTACCGCCACTTGTCGTGCCAGCCTATCCAGCATAGCGATATCATCTGCATCCATACGGGCGATGTACATCCCACGAGCCGTTTCCAAGCCCCGGTTCAATGTCGCAGCCACACCCATATTTTTCTCATTTTTCAGGTAAATCAATCGACTATCTTCGTAATTCAAGATAATCCGTGACGTATTATCCGTAGAGCAATCATCCAGTACAATCAGTTCAAAATCCCGAAAGGTCTGTGCTAAAATGCTGTCGATTGCCTCCGCTATATAATTTTCTGCGTTGTACGCCGGCATAATTACGCTGACTTTCGGCATTGTTTTCTCCCTGCTCTCCCGTTTTTGGTTTCTTGCTGCCTTTCTGCTCCAAGGTTTTACCACCCTCGCCGGATATTATTCAGCTTAGCAATCAAAACCAAAAGCACGGCACACTCTCTCCTTATAAGTCTCGCACGAATTCCGCCATAATCACATATCTCCAAGACAGTATGCAGTTCTGTGTTCCGGCAAACCTGTCTGGTCTTTTGTACACGTTCTTTGAACGGCAGCGGGGAGGTCTTGTAGCAGTAATTGCTGATTGCCCCGATTGCACCGTCAATAAACTGCCTGCAATATGCGAGTCTGTATTCATCCTTTGGCCAATATACCGCCAATGTTCTCTTTGTTTCCCAATACGAACGCAAACATGCTTCAAAATAATCCTCGTGATAACGATGAACTGTACTTTCCTCCTGCATAATTCTGAAGTACAAGCCACGCTTCAGGTAATGAATATTTTCCGCATTTCCCATAGCCTGAAGATTAAAAATACGATCCTCTGAGAATTTGATTCCCACAGGGAAGGAAACATTGTTCAGAATCCTTCTCCTGTATAGGCAGCGACAAGCTGACCCTGCCATCTGTAAAAGTAATTCCGGATACCACTCCCGCTTTGTAATTTCTGTATCTTCTGCCAGAAGAGGGATCGTATCCGCCTCTTGCTTACCACTTTCCCATACGGTCACAGTGTCCCACATGACAATATCACAGTCTGCGCTGGCAGCCATGGCGATTTCATAACTTTCCGGGGCAATATAATCATCTGCATCCACGAAGCCAATGTACTCGCCTGAAGCCATAGCCAGTCCGGCATTCCGGGCTGCGCTGACTCCGGCATTCTTTTGGTGAATGACCTTGACACGGCAATCCTTGGCAGCGAATTCATCACAAATCTTTCCGCTATTATCTTTTGATCCGTCATCTACCAGGACTAACTCAAAATCTGTATAAGTCTGTGCCAGTATACTCTTCACACATCGGTTAAGAAATACCTCTCCATTATACACCGGCACAATAATACTGATCATTTTTAGCCCTCCAAAACTCCATCATCCGCTGTTACACCGTCGCCATAGTTTTTCCGGCATTGCCCAAGCAACGATATTCTTCTTCAATGTCAAGCTGCCGGACATCTTATTGATTGTTTCCTCATCAGTACCTACAAGTTCTCCGTACCGCAGCAGATTATCCCGGTTCAGAAAATTGCAGAAACCCAATATCCCCTCTTATCGTAAGGATCGATCTTTTATATAGTTTATACGTCCCAAAAGGATGCCCAAAATAACATACGGCAGCAAACTGGGATTGACCGCAAAAAAACCTAATTCTACGGACTGGTGGCAGTATACAATTCCGAATGCCGCCATGCTGCCGATCACGGCAACATCATCCATATAGGGAACACCTTCTTTGAGGATTTGATATAGTATTCTAACCCAAAAATAGTAACCAACAACACCATACGCCACCAAGCACGCAACCGCGCTATTGTGCCAATATCCGGCGTTATTATTGCCCGAACCGAACAGCGGTCTTTGGAACATCTGCCGGAAACCATTGATCCAGATTTGGTCACGACCATTAAACAAAGGCTTGTTAAATGTTTCATAGCTCCACTGTGTCAAGCCGCTGATATCGCCGAAAATCGAAAACAGGCTGATAAAAATTGCGATTATCAAAGGGACAAACATAAGCACCCACATTCCTGTGGAGGTACGGAAGACGCCTCTCACCGGAATCATCCGCAAAACAACCGCCAGAGTTGCAATAATTGCAATAATACAAGACCGGGACTCTGTGGGCCAAAGCAGAATTACATATGCCGTGCCAACCAGCGGCAGCAATACAAAACTCCGCCAGCCTGACATTCCATAAAAGGGAATCGTAAACACCAGGAAACTGAACAGTCCAATCATAGCGATTGCATTGACATTCCATCCCTTCAAAATGTCTGTATAGCTATATATATATAAAATCGCCAAGCCCAGTACACCATAAGCAATCGCCGTCATACGAAGCGCAGTAATATTGGGTCGGGTAAAGGAGAGGATATATACCACCAGAAATGGCCATAAACTCTCCAGTCCGGTAAGCTTATATCCCTTCAAAATTGAGTTCCCCGCAAACACCAATACCAGTGGAATAATTACGTAAAAAAACCGGGGTTGTACCAGAATATCTCCATCTTTGGCGAACCGAAATGCCAAGCAGGCTATTGCAACGACCACTGCCATCAGCATCGCCAATTCCGTTGTTTTATACGCCGCTCCCAAGCCGGTGCCGTTAAACAAGTTTATCACCCACAGGAGCACCATGCCCATGGTGTAAATTATTGCGTACATATTATCTCCTACCGTTTCTTAAATACCACGAACAAATCTATAGTATATGCGAAAAAGCGCACCCAATGGGATACTAAAAATAAACAATGCCTTATGTTTGCCGGAATACCGCAATTCTGGGGTGTTTGCTATCCATCGGAAGCACCAGTATTTCCCCGCACAGACAAGCTTTTGCCGAACTGTAGGGGATATGTCCACACGCTGCAAAAAGTATAAGCAGTATCCAAGCGGATTGTGACGCATTAAACGATTGGCATTTTGGGAATACCCCTCTGCCTGATATTCGCAAATTGTCACTGTCTTGCGCAATAACAGCATCTCACTGTCCTGCTCGATGCGATCATACACAACGCTTTCAGTTACAAACTTTTCTCCTTCGAAAACAGGGAAAGGATATTTTTGTAACAAAGCTGTGGGGAAAATCAACGAAAATTCTCCGGTGCAGCCATATGTAAAAGCCAGAGAATTTAGCCCTGCAAAAGGAACATCCCGGGGAAACTCGCCGCTGAGTCGTTTTCCCGTTACCTCCTCCTTGTAAGCAATAATCCCCTGATTATCTGCCAACGACCTCGTTGATTGAATAATAATATCTACCGCTCCGTCCGCAAGATAATCATCCGAATCTACACAAAAAAACCATTTTCCTTGTGCATACTTCAATGCCGCGTTATGCGCTGTGTGCTTTCCGCCGTTCTCTTTATATACGTAACGCACCGGGAAGGAAGCTTTATTCACAAAGGACGAAACCAACTGTTCCGTTTCATCTGTAGACCCGTCATCCACAATCAGCCATTCAAAATCAAAGTTAGTCTGCCTCAAAAGACTTTGAAACAAACGCGGCAACATTCCTGCACGATTATATGCCGGTGTAAAGATTGTCAACTTCATGAAAATCCCCTACTATTGTTTCTTCTTAAACCGACGGAAGCAATCCACGCCAAACAGCCGGTGGAAGGGCTTGGTCAGCTTTGAACGGAACTTTGCCATAGGGCTTATCCAGCTTTGATTAAACCAGTGGATGGAATAGGTGTTTTTTGTTTTTCTCATCCGACCGGTGGTATATTCATAAGGATTAAAATACTCGATTGGGAAGACTTCCGCTCCGGCGATTGTTTGACGTTCTCCGTTCAGCTTCAATCCTCTTTCCACCAAGGGTGCCGTATTTACCTTGGGGCAGGGTGTCAGAGGAAATGCTCCCTTATCATCGGGACGTAAGCACAGATAGGCATCCAACAGATATTTCACCGTTTCTTGCCCTGCCTCCGCACCGAAACCATGACCGGTATTGATTTGGATGGGCAGTTCAAAGCCGTAATACGCTTCATATCGGCACAAATCGTCCAGCGGACGGATTAGTTCCACATCCGTGTCCAGGTAAACACCGCCATGTTCATACACCACAATCAGCCGAACCATATCACTGAGAAATGCCCATTTTTTATTTTCAAGGCAATATTGGGCATAGGGATAATCCTGAATAGGGAAATTACTTTCGTTCCACTGAATGATTTCCCACTCCGGGCAGTATTCTTTCCAGCTTGCAATGCACTTCTTTGCCAGCTCCGGTAATTCCTTACCGCCGAACCAGCAATAATGTATCTTCTTTGGAATCATGCTCTATTTTCCTCCCCATCGCCCTGAGCCTCCGGATTTGCCAAAAGCCCCAGCTTCTTCTTGTGCAGCTTCAGGTACAGCGCCCGGGGTAACAACCCCAACAGTACCGGTCGCAGCACCAATAGGTACCGCCACAGCGGCAGCTTCAGCCTATGGATACCGAAGCCGGTAACGTATGCCTCGTTGAGCCGGGCTTTCAGCCTTCGACGTCCGGCAGCCGTCAAGTCGGAACGCAAATCGTACAGCGGCTCCGGAAGGTTCATTCCCTTCATCCCTGCCGCGTACATCCGGATCCAAAGATGGAAATCCTCCACCCGGACTGTTCTCGGATCTTCGCTGTAGCCGCCCATGGCATCAAAAGCGGCTTTTCTTCCCATGCAGGAGCCGTGATTAAAGGGATTTCCCCAGGAGAAATCCTCCCGTTTCGGCTGAGAGGGCATCCTGCGAATTCCCCAGACTCCCGTTTCATCAAACAGACGGATTGTCGAACCAAGCAGGACGATATCCTCCCTGGACTCCAGCACCGCCAATTGCTTTTCAAACCGGGTGGGGTCGCAGCGGTCGTCCCCATCCATTCTTGCGATATATTCTCCCCTTGCCGCCTGCAAACAGCGGTTCAGGGTTTTGTTCAATCCCAGATTTTTCTCATTTTTCAGCAGAACAATTTTGTCGGGATACCGCGTTTGGTAATCCTCCGCCACCGCCAGTGTCCCGTCGGTAGAGCCGTCATTGCACAAAATCAACTCAAAGTCCTGCTCCGTCTGGTTCAGAATGCTCTCGATGGCTTCCGGCAAGGTGTCGGCACAGTTGTATATTCCCATCAGAACCGAAATCTTCGGTGCCATATTCCTTCCTCCTGCCTCCATCGTATGCGGTCTTCTGCTTTACTTCTGTTCCAACAGACGTTTTCTGTCCTGCGTGGTTTCGTAAAGAAACCGCTGCAGCTCAAACCGCTGAGCCACATAGGGCCTGCCCGCTTTGCCGTAACGCACACCGGTTTCCGGGTTTTGGAGCATCCACTCCATCCCCTCCCGAAGGGCTTCGGCATCTCTCGGCTTGACCAGAATACCGGTAACGCCGTTGCTCATGGACTCTCTGGGACCCTGAATATCCGTAGCCACCACAGGCAGCTCCATGGCTTCCGCTTCGATTACGGTGGTACCAAAGCCCTCCCGATAGCTGGGCAGGACATAGCAGTCCATGGAAGCCAAGTATTTCTCCACTTCATGCTGATAGCCGCACAGAATGACTCTGGGGTGCTCCTGCGCCCAATCGAAAAGTTCCTTGTTTAAGTACTGCTCATTTTCCCGGTTTCCCAGCATCAATAAGTAGGCATTCGGGTACTGGTTCACCAGTTGCCGGAATGCCTCCAGCAGCTCATTGACACCCTTATCCCGATTGATCCGTCCCATAAAGCCAAACACCCATGCATCCTCCGGGATGTTCCACAGGCTGCGAACCTCCTGCCGCCATTCTTCTTTCCGGGAAATATCGAATCTTTCCAGATCGATGCCGCAGGTAGAACCGTTCCACACCACGCTTCCTTTGCTTTTGGGGTACAGACCCAGCTCATGGCACAGTTCCAGATTTCCGAAGCTATCCGGCTGAACATGGGTAGATACCTTGCAGGTGAGCTTCTCCATGGTTTTGAAGATCCAGCGCTTGATGCCCCCGGGAAAACTGACAAAATACATTCCCCACTGGCAGTACAGCCGCACCGGGATCCCTGCCAGCATACCTGCCAGCGAGGCATAGAGAGAGGCATTGGGGGTGCAGTACTGAATCAGGTCGAACATTTCCTTTCTGAACACCTTGCGCATTTTCAGCAATGCGGAAAAACCGCAGAGGCTCACTCCCCGTTTCATAGGGATATGGATAAACCGCACTCCTTCCGGAATTCGGTTCGGATAGTCCGGATCGTCCGCGCAGCACATCAGCGTAACTTCCCAATCCGTATTTTTTTGAAAATACTCCGCCATTGGCAGGAGAAACAGTTCGTTGGTATAGGTAACCGTAGAAATCAGGCAAACCTTTTTACGCCCCATTTTTCTTCACTTCCCGATTGGATTTGTGCAATATTTTATAGATTCCGGCGGGCAAAAGTCCAACCAGAATAGGTCTTAGTGCACGTCCGTAAGCCCACACAGGCAATTTTAACAGTCTGACCGCCTTACAGATAACCCGGGCTTCGTTGATGCGGTAGCGGAATTTTCTTCTGGCATACGCATCCCGATCGTCCCGCATATGATACAACGGCTCAAGCAGGTTCATCCCCAAATAGCCCGCAGCATAGAGCTTGACCCAAAGCTCATAATCTTCCACTCTCAAGTATTTGATATCATCCGTATATCCGCCAACACTGCGCAATGCTTCCCGGCGCATCATGCACGGTGCATGGCAAAACGGCGAACCGGAGATAAAATCCCTGACTTGAGGAAATGCCTTGGCATGGCTTCTTCCCCATGTGCCGGTTTCGTCAAAATAGGTCATTTCTGTACTGACCAGCGCAATATCCGGATGGTTTTCCAATGCCTGCAGTTCCTTTTCGAACCGGGTAGGATCACACCGGTCATCGCCATCCATACGGGCAACGAATTCTCCCCGGGCATGGGACAAACAATGGTTTAATGTGTAATTCAGTCCCATATTCTTATCATTTTTTATCAAAATGATTTGATTTGGGTACTGTTTCCGATATTCCTCCGCCACAGAAACGGTGTCGTCCACAGAACCGTCATCGCATAAAATCAGTTCCCAGTCAGTGAAGGTCTGCGCCAAAATGCAATCAATTGCTTCCGGCAAGGTATCGGCACAATTATAAATACCCATCAAAACGGATATTCTCGGCATCATACTTCCTCCAGTAATTTTCTGGTATCCTCCGTTACATACTGCCCTAAAGGACAATCTGCCAACTCTTGTGTGTAGGCTACACCGCCAAAGAGTTTGACCACCAAGCCCAGCCAGGCAAACAGCTTTGCTGCCGTGTGGCAGGGAAGAGATGCTTTTTTCTTTCCCATTCCCCTTGCCAGAGAGTACATAATTTCATAACTGCTCACCGGATTGTCATCCTGAGCATGGTACACGCCGCCCTTGTCTGCCTTCAGTGCCAAATAGCAAAGTCTTGACAGATGCTCCACATGGATCATACCCTGTCTGGCGTTCAAAAACGCCTTCGGAAGCAGGGGCAGCAGACGGGTAATTTTCTTAAACATGGGGATATAATTACCGGGACAGTCTTTTCCGTAGACATTCATAGGACGAACAACAGAAACCAGGAAGCTGTCATCCGCCAATTGGCTGAGCAGTCTTTCGCCCTCCAGCTTGCTCTGACCGTAGGGATCGTCCGGCTCCAAAGGTGTTTCGGAGGAAATGATATTCCCCTCGGGAAGTCCCTTGCCCACGCCATAAACCGCTGCGGTACTCAAAAACAGAAACCGCTTGACTCCCTGCGCTTTCGCCTGCATGGCAAATTCATAGGGCAGGCAGGCATTCACCTGATGGTAGAGCTCGGCATCCGTAATATCCTTACGGTGAACGATGGCAGCGGCAAAGACCACGGCATCAAACCGGGAAAGGTCCATCTGCTTCCACCCGTCATCCCGAACGCTGATGGCACAGATCTCGCTGTCCGGCTCCTGATTGCGGACAAATTCTCCGATATTCTTTCCAATATAGCTGTTTTTTCCCGCAATCAGTAATTTCATAGTAATTATCTCCTGCCAGCAAGCAGCCGTTTTCTGTCCTCCAGAATATGGGCAAAAAGCTGCTGCTGTTCAAAATTCTCCCGGGCAAATTTCCGGGCTTCTTCCCCGCAGCGGGTACGCAAATCGTCATCATCCTTCATGCGGAGCATGGCCTCATACAAGCTGTCCACATCCGCTTTTTTGACCACCAGTCCGGTTCGGTCCCGAACCATGGCATCTGTCGGGCCGGGGATGTCGCTGACGATTACCGGAACCCCCATAGCCTCCGCCTCAACCACGGCACTGCCGAAGCCCTCACGGTAGCTGGGCAGGATGTAGACATCCATGGTGGCCATATACTGCTCAACGACCTTCGTATAGTCGCAAAACAAAATCTTCTCCTGATTCTGCGCCCATTCATACAATTGGGCATCCACAGAATCCGCCTTTTCCATAAATCCAACCAGCATCAAGTAGGCATCTCTGTCCTGCGCAATCCTGCGGTAAGCCGCAAAAAGCTCGTTGATCCCCTTTTCGCCGGTAATTCTTCCGATAAAACCGTAGACAAACGCATTCTCGGGAATCCCATACTGACTGCGAATCTTGCCGCGCCAGACTTCCTTTTGGGAAATATCGAATTTCTCAAGATTGACTCCGCTGGCACTGCCATTCCAGACGACAGAACCCTTATCTTCCGGATACAGTCCTTCCTGATGGCTGAATTTCAGATTTCCCAAACTATCCGGCTCAACCCATGTGGACAGACGACACACCAGTTTCTCAATGGTTTTGAACACACCCCGTTTCCACCCGGAAAAGCCCACAAACGCCATACCCCATTGACAATACAGCCTTACGGGGATGCCTGCCATTTTTGCTGCCATAGAAGCGTACAGCGATGCATTCGGGGTAGAATACTGCACCAGATCGAATTTCTCCCGGCGAAATATCTTCACCATTTTTGCAATTGCGCCAATTCCGCTCAAGCTGATTCCGCGCTTCATGGAAACCGGGAGATAACGAATATACTCCGGTAATCTCTGTGCAAACTCCGGATCTTCATCGCTCATGACACAAATTTCCCAATCTGTATGTTCGTGAATATAACGCAAAGTTGGCAATACAAATGCCTCCAGAGTGATGGGCACGGTTGTAACATAACAAATTTTCATAACTCGCCTCGCTTCTACGCTCTGTAAGCCGGAAAAAATGTATCGTCAGTGGGCTTCCCTCTGAGGTTCACGAGCATTTCGTAAGCATCGGGATCCACAATCCGCTTGCCGATATGGTACCGACAGGTATCTCCCCTGTAAAATGCTTTCTTAAAAGCCAGCAAACTGTCTTCCCGGGAACCGATGCCACCGCCCAAATGGAAGGTTCTGTACCCATTCTCACAGCCCCAGCAAGCTGCCTCGTACAGCAGCAGATTTGTAGGTGCTAACCGCTGCATATCCTGCCTGGAGCCGGACAAATGGTAATTCAGGCGACCGTTTGCGCCAAGCATAATAGCCGCAGCCGCAATCTGTCCGTCCTCTGTTTGCGCATAAAAAACCTGAGCATTGTTGCCCAAATCATTTCTCATGCTTTCATAGTAGGAATCGCCGAAATAATAGTATGCATCCGCGCAGTCCCTGTCCATCGTTTGATTGTAGATCTGACGGAATACTTCATAAATTTCAGGGCCGTTGGCACGGTAAATATGCAGCCCGTTTTTCTGGGCTTTTCGCACCATATTACGGTTTTTACTGGTTAAATTATCCCAAATTGTCTGCAGGGATGTGACATCCATGGCAACCGTTGCCCCCAGGGGAACCACTTCGTAATAATCTTCCACGGCTTTTTGATTCCGCAAAACCGGATGAAAACGAATGAACTCAGAAACAATATGGTTCTTTTTACACCAGCTATTATATTCCGCCATCATTTGCTCAACACTGCCCCGTCCTTCCAGCAACCAGCCGCCGTAGCCATATGGCGTAATCAGGTCATACAGCTCCGTTTCCACCTTTCCGGAAAAGCAGGGATTGTCGGAAATTCTGCGACGCATCACAACCTGAACCGCCTTCAGCGGCTCTGAGCTGAAATAAATCAGCAGAGGCTCTCCATCCCCGTGGGCATAGAAGCCTTTCACATATCCACTTAAATGGTAAACATCATATTCCCGGAACGAACGCACAATGCGATCCCATTCCTCGGAATCGTTAAGCGTATAGATTCTGAGCATCATCATTCTCCTGATACACTGTTTTGAAGTGCCGCGGCACGGATTTCTGCCAGATTACCTTCGACATCCGTGCATACCGAAACGTCACTTTGCTTCACCACCTGTACAACGGTAGCGATAATAATTTTCATATCATTCACAAAGGAAATGTCATCAATGTATTTGCAGTCCCAGCGAAAACGGTCTTCCCAGCCCACAAAGTTCCTGCCCTTCACCTGCGCCAGGCCGGTCAGACCGGGGCGGACGGTGTGGCGGCGTTTTTCTTCCCGGGTATAGTAGGGAAGATATTCCACCAGCAGAGGTCTGGGACCCACCAAAGACATATCACCTTTCAGGATGTTGATCAGCTCCGGAAGCTCATCCAGAGAGGTGGAACGCAGGAGCTTTCCGTAGCGGTTCAGCCGCTGCTCATCCGGGAGGAGATTTCCGTCCTGATCCTTTTCGCAGGTCATGGTGCGGAATTTGATCAGGCGGAAGATTTTTTCATCCTTACCCGGGCGAAGCTGGGTGAAGAAGGGGTTTCCCTTCATCATAACCGCCCCCAGCACAATCAGTACCAGCAGTACCGGACTGAGAACTGTCAGGGCGCAAAAGGACAGCACCGCATCCAATATTCGCTTTCCGTACTTGGCATACATAGGCTATCCTCCGTAGCTGCAGAATTACAGCAAAGACTTGATGGTATCGATTACCCGCTGCTGGTCTTCCCTTGTCATTTTGATGTCCGAGGGCAGGCACAGACCGTTGTGGAAAATCCGGCTGCTCACCGGTGTATCTGCCGCGGTAATGAAGTCATTTCCCGCAAACACCGGCTGCATATGCATGGGCTTCCAGATGCACCGTGCCTCAATGTCCGATTCCTTCAGACGGGTAATCAGTTCAACGGGCTTCACCGGATAGCCTTCCGGAAGGGTAGCGCAGGAAAGCCAGAAGTTCGGCTCGGTATCCTCAGGGTAAGGGTTCATAGTCAGAGGTGTATCCTTCAGTCCCTGCTCATAGGCTCTGTAAATGACCTCTTTCTTGTCCCGATGCTCCTGCAGGTGCAGAAGCTGTCCTCTGCCGATACCGGCAACCACATTGGACATCCGGTAGTTATAGCCGATATCCAGATGCTCATACCACATTTCAGGCTCTTTCGCCTGAGTAGACCAGTACAGTGCCTTTTTCCGGTCAGCTTCCGACCGGGCAAAAAGCATACCGCCGCCGGAGGTGGTAATAATCTTGTTGCCGTTAAAGCTCACCACGCTGTATTGTCCGAAGGTACCGCAGTGACGGCCCCGGTAGGTAGCCCCCAGGGCCTCCGCCGCATCCTCAATCAGAATGGCATTATGCCGGCGGCAGACTTCCTGAATCTCATCCAGCTTGGCAGGCACACCGTACAGATGCACCAGAATCACCACCCGCGCCTGGGGGTACTTTTCAAATGCCCGCTCCAGAGCCACCGGATCCATATTCCAGGTTTCCGGCTCGGAATCCACAAACACCTGAATACCGCCCTCATAGGTAACGGGATTAACAGTAGCCGCAAAGGTCAGGTCGGAACAAAGCACCACGTCACCGGACTTGACACCGGCGAGCTTCACTGCCAGATGCAGCGCCGCTGTGCCGGAGCAGGTGGCAAGGGCATACTGCTCCTGCCCCAGATAACCGCACAGCTCCTGCTCAAAGGCATCGCAGTTGAAGCCCAGAGGTGCAACCCAGTTTCTGTCGAAGGCTTCCTTTATGAACTTCATTTCTTCAGAGTATGTAGTGGGTGTTGCCAATGGAATATGTTTCGCCATAAATATACCAACCACTTTCATGTGTACTATTACGCCAATATATAATGAATCACTTTATTCTATCATCTGACGACAAATAATTCAACCCCAAAAGTCGTACCCAAGAACAAACTGCCCTTTTGTATATAGAAGCCCGTCCAACAGACGGAACTTCCTCCCGTTGTTTTTTGGCAACATTCACATGGTTACGGGGAACAAGGGGGCAATAAACTGTCTTTTCACCAAATTGACGGGTCAACCTTTTTATGATAGAATACGGATGTATTGAATAGTGCCTCTGTTACTGACGGTTTGAAGTGGAGCACCACACGGAGCAGAGGTATGAAACGCCGACCGTCTGGGCACAGCTTTCTCCCTGACGGAGGAAGTGTGCCCTTTTTTGATTGGAGGAGAAGCATGAAAAAAGTCGCTATCATCATGGGTTCCGACAGTGACCTGCCGGTAGTCCGCAAGGCTGCGGACACTTTGCAGAGCTTCGGTGTTCCTTACGAGATGCACGTTTATTCCGCCCACCGCACCCCGGTGGAAGCAAGAGATTTTGCCGTCAACGCCCGCAGTGCAGGCTTTGGCGTTATCATTGCCGCCGCAGGCATGGCTGCCCATCTGGCAGGTGCCATTGCCGCCAACACCACCCTGCCCGTCATCGGGATTCCTATGAAATCCACCACCTTTACCAACGGTATTGACGCTCTTTTATCCACCGTACAGATGCCCTCCGGTATTCCCGTGGCCACCGTAGCGGTGGATGGTGCCGTCAATGCCGCTTTGCTTTCCATTGAAATTCTGGCGGTCACCGATGAGGATCTGGCAAAGAAACTGGAAGACAAGCGCCGTACCGATGCTGAAAAGGTTCTCAGCAAGGATGCCGCTCTGCAATAAAGCAATACATACATTAATAGACAAAGAGGGAATTAATTATGAAAAATCTGAAGCTCGTTTATACCGGCAAGACCAAGAATGTTTACGCTCTGGAGAACGGTAACTATCTGCTGAAGTTCAAGGATGACTGCACCGGCAAGGACGGTGTGTTCGATCCCGGTGAAAATGCCGTGGGTCTGACCATCGAGGGTGTGGGCGACGTAAACCTGCGGATGTCCATTTACTTCTTTGAGAAGATCAACGCCGCCGGCATCAAGACCCACTATGTCAGTGCCGATCTGAATAACACCACCATGGAAGTTCTGCCTGCCAAGGTATTCGGCAAGGGTCTGGAAGTCATCTGCCGGTATAAGGCTGTTGGCTCTTTCTACCGCCGCTACTGCGATTACTGCACGCTGGGTCAGGATCTGCCTGCCTACGTAGAGACCACCTTCAAGAATGATGCTCTGGGCGATCCTCTGGTTACCAAGGACGCGCTGGTGGATCTGGGTGTTATGACCTCTGAGCAGTACGACTCCCTGAAGGCTATGACGCAGGCAATCACCAAAATCGTTGCCGACGACCTGAAGGAGAAGGGTCTGGAGCTGTACGACATCAAGTTTGAGTTCGGCTACGATGCTCAGGGCAACGTTATGCTTATCGACGAGATTGCCTCCGGCAATATGCGTGTTTACAAGGACGGCGAGTACGTCGATCCCATGACCCTGAACACTCTGTTCTTCGCTTAATATTCCAACCCAAGGGGCGGCGCTTCCTGCCGTCCCTCTTTCCCATATAATTGGAAACGTTTCTATTACCACTATTCCTAAGGAGGATACCCCACATGGGTGGCTTTTTCGGGACAATCTCCCACAAAAATTGCAAGTACGACGTATTTTTCGGAACGGACTACCATTCTCACCTCGGCACCCGTCGGGGCGGCATGGCATTTTACGATTCTCAGAAAGGCTTCCAGCGCCAGATCCACAATATTGAGAACACCCCTTTTCGCACCAAGTTTGAAAGTGATCTGGTAAAGTTCGGCGGACAAGCGGGCATCGGCTGTATTTCCGATACCGACCCTCAGCCTCTGCTGGTGCGTTCCCATCTGGGTATGTTCGCCATTGCCACCGTGGGTCTGATCAACAATGCGGAGCAGTTGGTAGCAGACGCCTTCTCCGGCCCCGGTCATCAGTTCATGGCAATGTCCTCCGGCAAGGTAAACACCACGGAGCTGACCGCCGCTCTGATCAATCAGAAGGACAATCTGGTGGATGGCATCCGCCACGCGCAGGAAGTGATTGACGGCTCCTGCACCATCCTTCTGCTCACCGAAAGCGGTTTGATTGCCGCCCGGGATAAGCTGGGCAGACTCCCCATGCTGGTAGGTCAGAATTTGGACGGCTGCTGTGTTTCCTTTGAGTCCTTCGCCTACCACAAGCTGGGCTATCAGGATTACTATGAGCTTGGCCCCGGAGAAATTGTAAAAATCACCGCCGAGGGTGTGGAGCAGCTTTCCGCTCCGGGCACGCAGATGAAAATCTGCGCCTTCCTTTGGACTTACTACGGCTACCCCAACTCCAATTACGAGGGCAGGAACGTAGAAGTCATGCGCTGCCGCAACGGTGAGATTATGGCACGGGAGGAAGAGCGGAAAGGTACCATGCCGGATGTTGATTATGTGGCAGGTGTCCCCGACTCGGGACTGCCCCATGCCATCGGCTATGCCAACCATTCCCACAAGCCCTTTGCCCGTCCCTTCGTCAAATACACCCCCACCTGGCCCCGGAGCTTTATGCCGGAGGATCAGCAGGTGCGTAATCAGGTGGCAAAGATGAAGCAGATTCCCGTACCGGAGCTGATTCAGGGCAAGAAGCTGCTGTTTGTGGATGACTCCATCGTCCGGGGTACCCAGCTTCGGGAAACCGTGGAATTTCTTTATGACAGCGGCGCTAAGGAAGTGCATATGCGTTCTGCCTGCCCTCCCATTATGTATAGCTGCAAATACCTGAATTTCTCCAGCAGCAATTCCGAAATGGAGCTGCTGACCCGTAAGACCATTCAGACTTTGGAGGGCATGGAAGGTCAGAAGCATATCGACGAATATGCCAACCCTGACACCCACCGCGGTCAATGCCTGCTCAGCACCATCTGCCAGAGTATGGGCTTTGACTCTCTGGGCTACCAGAGCCTTGACGGTCTGCTGGAAGCCATCGGTCTGGACCGGGATAAGGTCTGCACCTACTGCTGGAACGGAAAAGAATAATAAAGATAATAAAATAACAAGGAGCGAGATCATGGATCACAAGAATTCCCAGTCTGCCAGCTACGCGGCTGCCGGTGTGGATATCACCGCCGGCTACCGGGCCGTTGAGCTGATGAAGAAGCACGTTGCCCGCACCCGGAACGAGGGTTGTCTGGACGATGTGGGCGGCTTTGGCGGCTGCTTTGGCCTGCCCATTGCCGGTATGGAAGAGCCTGTTCTGGTTTCCGGTACAGACGGCTGCGGCACCAAGGTCAAGCTTGCCATTCTTATGGATAAGCACGATACCATCGGCATCGACGCCGTCGCCATGTGTGTCAACGACATTATCTGTGTCGGTGCAAAGCCCCTGTTTTTCCTTGATTACATTGCCTGCGGCAAGAATTATCCTGAGAAGATTGCCCAGATTGTTGCCGGTGTGGCAGAGGGCTGTGTCCAGTCCGGTGCTGCCCTGATTGGCGGCGAGACCGCCGAGCATCCCGGTCTGATGCCGGCAGAAGATTACGATTTGGCTGGCTTCGCTGTGGGTATTGTGGATAAAAAGAAGATCATCGACAACACCAAAATGTGTGCCGGAGATGTGGTCATCGCGCTGGCTTCCACCGGCATCCACTCCAACGGCTTCAGCCTCTGCCGGAAGGTCTTCGACATCGATAACAACAATCCCGAACTGTACATCCCCCGGGAGGAGCTTTCCGGCAAAACCATTGCCGAAGCGCTGCTGACTCCCACCAAGATTTACGTCAAGAGCATTCTGGCTCTGCTGGAAAAGGTGGATGTCAAGGGCATCAGCCACATCACCGGCGGCGGCTTCTATGAGAATATTCCCCGTTCCATCCCCGACGGACTGTGCGCCAAAATCGACAAGAGTGCCGTAAAGGTGCTGCCCATCTTCGACCTCATTGCCTCCTGGGGCAATATCCCCGAGCGGGATATGTTCAACACCTACAACATGGGCGTTGGCATGAGCGTGGTAGTTCCGGCTGCGCAGATGCAGGAGGCTCTGGATATCCTCACCGCTCACGGCGAAACTGCCTATGTCATCGGCTCCATTGCCGAAGGCGAAGAAAAGGTGATTCTGGAGTGAAAAAAATCGCTGTTTTCGTTTCCGGCGGCGGTACCAACCTGCAGGCACTGATTGACGCTCAGGGCAAGACTCTGCTCAGCGGCAAAATCACCCTTGTAGTTGCCAACAATGCCGATGCCTACGCCCTGCAGCGGGCAAAGAAGGCAGGCATTGCCACCACGGTGGTGCTGAAAAAGGAATGCGGCTCTCAGGCAGCCTTTGAAGAAAAGCTGAAGCAGGTACTGACCGAACACGGTATCGACATCATTGTTCTTGCCGGTTTTATGACCATTCTTACGGAGGGCTTCACCTCCGCTTATCCCCGTCGGATTTTGAATGTCCATCCTTCCCTTATCCCCAGCTTCTGCGGCGAAGGCTTTTACGGACTGCGTGTCCATGAGGCGGCGCTGTCCTACGGTGTGAAGGTCACCGGCGCAACGGTACACTTTGTCAACGAAATCCCCGACGGCGGCGAGATTATCGCCCAGAAAGCCGTGGAAATTCTCCCCGGCGATACCCCCGAAATTTTGCAGCGCAGAGTGATGGAGCAGGCGGAATGGGTTCTGCTTCCTCAGGCGGCGGAAAAAGTCTGCGCGGAACTGATTTGACCAAGGAGGTTACATATCATGAATGTTTACGAAACCAAGTCCATGGCTGAGCGGCTGGATGGCAACACCTACCCCGGCAGAGGCATTGTTCTGGGTACTACCCCCGACGGAAAGACTGCCGTGGCTGCTTACTTTATCATGGGCAGAAGCGTCAACTCCCGGAACCGTGTGTTCGTTCAGGAGCCGGATGGCATCCGCACCGAAGCCCACGACCCCGCACTGATGAAAGACCCCCACCTGATTATCTACCATCCCGTCCGGGAAACCGGCTGCGGCCTGATTGTCACCAACGGTGACCAGACCGACACCATCTGGGAGTATCTGTCCAAGGGTGAAAGCTGGGAAGCCGCCCTGCGGACTCGTCAGTTCGAAGACGACGGCCCCAACTGGACTCCCAGAATTTCCGGCATTCAGGGTTTTGACGGCAGCTACAAGATGTCCATTCTGAAAGCCGCCGATGCAGACGGCAGCGCCTGCGCCCGTTTCTTCTGGGAATACCCTGCCATCGCCGGTGTGGGTCACTTCCTGCACACCTACGTCTGCGACGGCAACCCCGTAATCCCCACCTTCCAGGGTGAGCCGGAGCGGGTCAGCATCCCTGCCGACATCGATGCCTTCACCACCGAGCTGTGGAACAATCTGGACGAGAACAATAAGATTTCTCTGTTCGTCCGCTACACCGATCTTGCCACCGGCGAGTATCAGCAGAAAATTATCAACAAGCATAACTGATAAGGGAGGATATCACCATGAAAGAATTCCAGCTTAAGTACGGCTGCAACCCCAACCAGAAGCCTGCTTCCATTTACATGAACGACGGCAGCGAACTGCCCATCACCATTTTGAATGGCCGTCCCGGCTATATCAATTTCCTGGATGCCCTGAACTCCTGGCAGTTGGTCAAGGAGCTGAAGGAAGCCACCGGCATGGTTGCCGCCACCTCCTTTAAGCACGTTTCCCCCACCTCCGCCGCTGTGGGTAAGCCTCTGTCCGATACCCTGAAGAAGGCTTGCTTTGTGGACGATGTGGAAGGTCTGGATGAGAATCCTCTGGCTTGTGCCTATGCCCGTGCCCGTGGCACTGACCGTATGTGCTCCTTCGGTGACTGGGTGGCTCTGTCCGACGTCTGCGATGCCATGACCGCCAAGCTCATCGCCCGGGAGGTTTCCGACGGTGTGATTGCCCCCGGCTACACCGACGAGGCTCTGGAAATTCTGAAGACCAAGCGTAAGGGCAGCTACAATGTGGTTGCCATCGACCCCAACTACGTTCCCAACCCTCAGGAGACCAAGCAGGTCTACGGCATCACCTTTGAGCAGGGCAGAAACAACTTCAAGATTGACGAGGCTCTGCTGAGCAACATCGTCACTCAGAATACCGTTCTGCCTCAGGATGCCAAGATTGACCTGATTGTTGCCCTGATTACTCTGAAGTACACCCAGAGTAACTCCGTCTGCTTTGCCGTGGACGGTCAGGCAATCGGTGTGGGTGCCGGTCAGCAGTCCAGAATCCACTGCACCAGACTTGCCGGCACCAAGGCTGACACCTGGTTCCTGCGTCAGCATCCCAAGACTCTGGCGCTTCCCTTCCGTGAGGATTTGGGCAGACCCAACCGCGATAACGTCATCGACGGTTACATCAACGGCAACGAAGAGGATGTCTGTGCCGACGGCATCTGGCAGAACTACTTCACCTCTCAGCCTGAGCGGCTCACCGAAGAGGACAAGAAGGCATTCCTGAGCAGCATCACCGGTGTTGCTCTGGGTTCTGACGCTTTCTTCCCCTTCTCCGACAACATCAAGCGTGCCTTTGCCTCCGGTGTTAAGTACATCGCTGAGCCGGGCGGCTCCATCCGTGACGACCTTGTCATTGCCGAGTGCGACAAGAAGGACATGGTCATGGCATTCACTGGCATGCGCCTGTTCCACCACTAAGCTACTGCCAAATAGGGGACGGTTTTTACCGCCCCCTATCGGTGCGTTATAGAAAAACAAATCCCCACTTCGGATATCTTGTATCTTGTATCTTGTATCTCGTATCTTGCATCTCGTATCTTCTATCTTCTAACTAAGGAGAGCTTATCATATGAACATTCTCGTCATCGGTGGTGGTGGGCGTGAGCATGCCATCATCCGTTCCCTGAAGAAAAATCCTCAGGTTCAGACCGTTTATGCCCTTCCGGGAAACGGCGGCATCGCGGCAGATGCCACTTGCGTACCCATCGGTGCTACAGATTTGGACGGCATCGTGAAATTCGCGGGAGAAAATGCCATTGATTATGCTGTAGTCGCTCCGGACGATCCTCTGGTACTGGGCTGTGTTGACCGGCTCAATGCCATCGGCATCCCCTGCTTCGGCCCCAGATCCAACGCCGCCATCATCGAGGGCAGCAAGGCATTCTCCAAGAACCTGATGAAGAAATACAGCATTCCCACCGCTGCCTATGAGATTTTCACCGAGCTTCCCAAGGCTCTGGAATATCTGAAGACCGCTCCCATCCCCACCGTCATCAAAGCCGACGGTCTGGCGCTGGGCAAGGGCGTTATCATTGCCCAGACCCGGGAGGAAGCAGTGGAAGCCGTCACCGATATGATGGCGAACAACAAATTCGGTGCTTCCGGTTCTACGGTGGTCATTGAAGAATTTCTGGAAGGCCCGGAGGTTTCCGTCCTTGCCTTTACCGACGGCAAGGTGGTCAAGCCCATGGTTTCCTCCATGGATCACAAGCGTGCCGGGGATAACGACACCGGTCTGAACACCGGCGGCATGGGCACAGTCGCCCCCAATCCCTGCTACACCGAAGCCATTGCACAGCGGTGTATGGAAGAGATTTTCCTTCCCACCATTGCAGCCATGAATGCCGAGGGCAGAACCTTCACCGGCTGTTTGTACTTCGGTCTGATGCTGACCAAGGACGGCCCCAAGGTCATTGAGTACAACTGCCGGTTCGGTGATCCGGAAACGCAGGTTGTCCTGCCTCTGCTGGAAAGCGACCTGCTGACGGTAATGCAAGCCACCACCAACGGCACACTGGCAGAAACAGAAGTGAAATTCTCCAATCAGCATGCCTGCTGTGTCATTCTGGCATCCAAGGGCTACCCCGAAAGCTATCAGAAGGGCTTTGAAATCACCATGACGGAGGAAGCCCGGGCAGCCACCTTTGTGGCAGGTGCCAAGCTGGCAGAGGGCAAGCTCCTGACAAGCGGCGGCAGAGTGACGGGAACCACAGCCATTGCCGATACTCTGGAAGATGCCATTGGGGAGGCTTACCGCCTTTCCGACGGTGTCAAGTTTGAAAATGCCTACCGCCGCAGCGACATCGGACAGCGAGCCCTGCGGGAAAGCCGATAACGATATTGGGAGGAAACCTCATGGTTTATCGTATTTTTGTAGAAAAAAAGCCGGGTCTGGACAACGAAGCCAAGGGTCTGCTGGCAGAAGCCAGAAACCTGCTGGGTCTGAGCAGTCTGAAGGATCTGCGTATCTTTAACCGCTATGACGCGGAGAACATCACCGGCGAGCTTTTTGATTATGCCGTCAAGACTGTGTTCTCCGAGCCTCAGCTCGACATTGCCACGGCTGACATCGAAGCACCCGGTGCCTGCGTGTTCGCTGTGGAGGCTCTGCCCGGTCAGTTTGACCAGCGTGCAGACTCCGCCGCTCAGTGTATCCAGATTATCTCTCAGGGTGAGCGGCCTCTGATTCGTACCGCCAAGGTCTACGCTCTGTACGGCGAGCTCAGCGCTCAGGACATTGCCGAGTTCAAGAAGTACGTCATCAACCCCGTGGAGTGCCGGGAGGCTCTGCTGGAGCTGCCCCAGACCCTTGCCATCGCCTATGATATTCCCACGGAGGTTGCTACCCTCACCGGCTTCACCAAGCTGGATCGGGATGGGCTGACCGCCTTTATCGCCGAGTATGGCCTTGCCATGGATATCGACGATATCACCTTCTGCCAGAGCTACTTTGTCAGCGAGGATCGGGATCCCACCATCACCGAAATCCGCATGATCGACACTTACTGGTCTGATCACTGCCGCCACACCACCTTCGGCACTATCATCGACGGTGTGACCTTCGGGGATGCCCTGCTGCAGAAAACCTATGATGAATACATCGCCACCCGTAAGGCTCTGGGCAGAGAACACAAACCCATCTGCCTGATGGATCTGGCTACCATTGCCGTCAAGCACCTCCGGGCAAACGGTCAGCTCAACAAGCTGGACGAGAGCGAGGAGATCAATGCCTGCACCGTCAAGATTGACGTGACTGTGGACGGCGAAACTCAGCCCTGGCTGCTGCTGTTCAAGAACGAAACCCATAACCACCCCACGGAAATCGAACCCTTCGGCGGTGCTGCCACCTGCATTGGCGGTGCCATCCGTGACCCCCTGTCCGGGCGCAGCTATGTCTACGGTGCTATGCGTGTTACCGGTGCTGCCGACCCCCTGAAGAGCGTTTCCGAGACCATCCCCGGCAAGCTGCCCCAGCGTAAGATTGTCACCACCGCTGCCGCAGGCTACTCCAGCTACGGCAACCAGATCGGTCTTGCCACCGGCATTGTGGATGAGATTTACCATCCCGGCTATGCCGCCAAGCGAATGGAAATCGGTGCGGTGATCGCTGCCGCTCCGGCTGCCAACGTCCGTCGGGAACGTCCCGAAGCCGGCGATGTGGTAATTCTGCTGGGCGGTGCCACCGGCCGTGACGGCATCGGCGGCGCTACCGGCTCTTCCAAGGCACATACCACCCAGTCCGTGGAGACCTGCGGTTCTGAAGTTCAGAAGGGTAACGCTCCCGAGGAGCGGAAGCTTCAGCGGCTGTTCCGCAACGCCGAAGCCTCCCGTCTGATTAAGCGCTGCAACGACTTCGGTGCCGGCGGTGTGTCCGTTGCCATCGGTGAGCTGGCAGACGGTCTGGTGATTGACCTGAATGCTGTCCCCAAGAAGTATGAGGGTCTGGACGGCACGGAAATTGCCATCTCCGAGTCTCAGGAGCGGATGGCTGTAGTAGTGGAGGCAAAGGACGTTGCCCGTTTCCTGGAGCTGGCACTGACAGAAAACCTCAATGCCACCCCCGTTGCCACCGTCACCGAGGATGCCCGTCTGGTGATGCATTGGAACGGAAAGACCATCTGCGATATCAGCCGGGAATTCCTGAATTCCAACGGTGCGGATAAGCACATTACCGCCGCAGCCGCCGCCCCCGAAGCCTACGCAAAGACCGTCAGCGGCAGCTTTACCGAGAATTTCATGGCAGTCGCCACTGACCTGAATACCTGCTCCAAGCGGGGACTTTCCGAGCGGTTCGACTCCACCATCGGCGCAGGCACTGTCCTGATGCCCTTCGGCGGTGTCCATCAGCTCACCCCCATTCAGTCCATGGTGCAGAAAATCAGCGTGGAGAAGCAGCACACCGACGACTGCTCCTTCATGTCCTTCGGCTACAACCCCTTCATCACCTCCGCCTCCCCTTACCACGGTGCTTATCTGGCTGTGGTGGAAAGCGTATGTAAGCTCATCGCCAGCGGTGCCGCCTTTGAGGATGTCTACCTGACCTTCCAGGAATACTTCGAGCGGCTGAACAAAGACCCCAAGCGTTGGGGTAAGCCTCTGGCAGCTCTGCTGGGTGCTTTCAAAGCACAGATGGAGCTGGGCATCGGCTCCATCGGCGGTAAGGACTCCATGTCCGGCTCTTTTGAGAATCTGGACGTACCTCCCACGCTGGTGTCCTTTGCCGTGACCACCGGCAAGACCGCCGATGTGGTTTCTCCGGAATTCAAGGCTGCCGGTCACACCGTGTGCGTCCTACGTCCTGAGCTGGATGAGAACGGTCTGCCCGTCACCGCCTCCCTGCTGAAAAACTTCACCACCGTCACCGAACTGCTCCGCTCCGGAAAGGCAGTCGCTGCTTACACTCCCGGCATGGGCGGTGTGGCAGAAGCCCTGATGAAGATGGGCTTCGGCAACGGTCTGGGTGTTGCCATTGACGATGGTGTCACCATGGAGCAGCTCTTCGGCTACGATTACGGCAGCTTCGTGCTGGAAATGACCGAGGGTACTGTGGGTCAGGTCATCGGTGTGACCACTGAGGGTGCATTCTCCTACAAGGGCGAAACCCTGACCCACGATGCTGTGCTGAATGCCTACGAGAACAAGCTGGAAAGTGTCTACTCCTGCAACATCCCCACCCGGGACGAAGCAATGGAGACCTTCTCCTTTGATGCTTCCTCCCGTGTTGCCCCTGCAGTCAAGACTGCCAAGCCCAAGGTGCTCATCCCTGCCTTCCCCGGTACCAACTGCGAGTACGACTCCGCCAAGGCTGTCCGGGATGCCGGCGCAGAGCCTGAGATTATCGTCATCAACAATCTGTCCGCCGACGGCATTGCCCGTTCCGTGGAGACCTTTGCCGAGGCTTTGAAGGGTTCTCAGTGCGTGTTCATCCCCGGTGGCTTCTCCGGCGGCGACGAGCCCGACGGCTCCGGTAAGTTCATCACTGCCTTCTTCCGCAACGCAGCGGTGAAGGAGGGTGTCACCGACCTGCTGGAAAACCGTGACGGTCTGATGCTGGGTATCTGTAACGGCTTCCAGGCTCTCATCAAGCTGGGTCTTGTCCCCTACGGCAAGATTATCGACACCGACGAGACCTGCCCCACCCTGACCTTCAATAACATCTCCCGTCACCAGAGCCGTATCGTCCGCACCCGGGTAGCTTCCAACATGAGCCCCTGGCTGGCGCTGACCAACGTCGGTGAGGTTTACAACGTTCCCATCTCCCACGGCGAGGGCAAGTTCCTTGCCTCCGAGGAGCTGATTCGCACTCTGGCTGCCAACGGTCAGATTGCCACCCAGTACGTTGACCTTTCCGGCAATGCCACCGGCGATGTCCACTTCAACCCCAACGGTTCTCTGTATGCCATCGAGGGCATCACCTCCCCCGACGGCAGAGTCCTTGGCAAGATGGGCCACAGCGAACGAATCGCCCCGGGTCTGTACAAAAACGTCCCCGGCGAATACGACATCCGGCTGTTCCAGGCTGCCGTGAAATACTTCAAATAAGCAGTATGCCCCCTGTACAAACCTGTACAGGGGGCATTTTACGGATAAGATATGTACGATAAATTGTTGTTTGAAGTTCAATTACGCATATGTCACTTGCCTCTCCCTATGGGAGAGGTGCCCCCGAAGGGGGCGGAGAGGGCATCGTGATTTTCTTAAAGAAAATCACATCGCCGCAGGCGATAACGACACATT
>JAFULI010000079.1 GCA_017473455.1 Oscillospiraceae bacterium | reverse complement strand
GTCCCGAGGTTAAGAGCTTCCTGATTTCCAACGCTGTGTACTGGATCAATGAATTCCACGTTGACGGCATCCGTGTGGACGCAGTCAGCTCCATGCTGTATCTGGACTATGCCCGTCCCAACTACCGCCCCAACCGTTACGGCGGCAGAGAGAACCTGGAAGCCATCGACTTCCTGCGTCAGCTTAACAGCGCCTGCCTTGGCTGCCGCAAGGGCATCATCACCGCTGCCGAGGAATCCACCGCATTCCCCCTGGTCACCGGCGCGCCTGAGGATGGCGGTCTGGGCTTCCTGCTGAAGTGGAACATGGGCTGGATGAACGACACCCTGAAGTACATGAAGGAAGACCCCATCTACCGCAAGTACAAGCACAATATGCTGACCTTCTCCATGACCTATGCCTTCTCCGAGAACTTTATCCTGCCTCTGTCCCATGACGAGGTGGTGCATCTGAAGGGCAGCCTGCTGAACAAAATGCCCGGTGACTACTTCTGGAAGTTTGCCGGCGCCCGTCTGCTCCGTGGCTATCAGATGGCACATCCCGGCAAGAAGCTGTGCTTCATGGGTGCTGAGCTGGGTCAGTTCACCGAGTGGAACTTCAACAAGGACATCGACTGGACTGTTCTGGACTATGAAATGCACCAGAAGATTCAGCTCTTCTACAAGGAACTGAACCACTTCTACAAGGATCACTCCGAGATGTGGGCTGACGACCTGAGCTGGGAAGGCTATCAGTGGATTCAGCCCGACGATGGCGACAGCAGCGTCCTCGCCTTCCGCCGTATCGATCCCAAGAAGGGCAAGGAGCTGATTTGTGTCCTGAACTTCACCCCCGTTCTCCGTGAGGATTACCGTCTGGGTCTGCCCAAGGCAGGCACTTACGAGCCCGTGTTCTGCTCCGATGACTGGCGCTACGGCGGCACCAACCAGCTGCCCCACGAGGTCACCTCTGAGGAGATTCCCTACCGTGAATATGAAAACTCCGGTCTGTTCCGTATCAGCCCCATGTCCATCACCTTCTACGCACGGAAGCCCGAGCGTAAGGGCCGCAAGAAGGCTGAAGCCGTCGAAGCCGAAGAAACCGTAGAATAATCGCATCTCTTAAGTAATCAGGGGGGCGGAAGGGTACTCCCTTCTGCCCCTTTGCGTATTTTATATGTTAAGGAGCCATACCTATGTACTTCCAGAAAAAGCGCTGCATTGCCATGCTTTTGGCCGGTGGACAGGGAAGCCGGCTGAAGGTATTGACGGAGAAAACCGCCAAGCCTGCGGTTCCCTTCGGCGGGAAATACCGCATCATTGACTTCCCCCTGAGCAACTGCGTCAACTCCGGCATCGATACTGTGGGCATCCTGACCCAGTATCAGCCTCTGGAGCTGAACGAATACATCGGCAACGGTCAGCCCTGGGGCTTGAACAAGACCCATAGCTGCGCTCAGGTGCTGCCTCCCTACGAGCGGCACGACAAAAAGAGCGGCTGGTACAAAGGCACTGCCAATGCCATCTATCAGAACATCGACTTCATCGACCGCTACAATCCTGAATATGTGGTGATCCTGTCCGGTGACCACATCTACAAGATGGACTATGCCGCCATGGTAGCATTCCATGAAAAGAATGCCGCCTCCTGCACCATCGCTGTGCGAAACGTTCCCTTGGCGGAAGCCTCCCGGTTTGGTATCCTTAACACCAACCCCGACGGCTCTATTTATGAGTTTGAGGAAAAGCCCAAGCACCCCAAGTCCACCAATGCCTCCATGGGTATCTATGTTTTCAACTGGGCAGTCCTTCGGGAAGCCCTGATTGCCGACGAGGAAGACCCCAACTCCTCCAACGACTTCGGCAAGAACATCATCCCCCGACTGCTCAATGCCGGTCACAAAATGATGGCATATGCCTTCGACGGTTACTGGAAGGACGTAGGTACCATCGACTCTTTGTGGGAAGCCAATATGGAGCTTCTGGGCAAGAACCCGGAATTCAACATCCGTGGAGACGAGCGGCACAAAATCTGCGCCCGAAACAGTGCCCTCCCCTCCTCCTTTATCGACGAGGATGCCAAGATTTTCAATGCCTTCGTGGCTGAGGGGTGCGAGGTTTACGGCACAGTCCGCCACAGCGTGATTTCCGTTGGCTGCACCATCGGCGAGGATGCTCTGGTGGAAGACAGCGTTGTCATGCCCGGTGTGGTCATTGAGCCGGGTGCCATTGTCCGTCATGCCATTCTGGGCGAGAACAGCCGTGTCTGCCGCAACGCGGTGGTAGGCGGTGCCTATGGGGAAAACGAAAAGAAAAAAATCAGCGTCACTTCCAAGGGCGCTGTGGTTCCGGAAAACACCGTGCTCAGTCCCGGTGAGATGCTGTAAGGAGGGTTTGCTATGAACGTAATGGGCATTATTTTCGCCAACGACGCCACCATGGGCGATTTGACCAGCAAGCGTACCATGGCGAGCTTACCCTTTGGTGGTCGTTACCGTCAGATTGACTTCCACCTGAGCAACATGGCTGCCGCCGGCATCCGGCATCTGGGCATCATTTCCCGGCATAATTACCAGTCCCTGATGAACCACATCGGCGATGCCGAAGAGTGGGGCCTGGAACTGGGCGAGGGCGGTTTGGAATTCCTGACCCCCTATGCCATGTCCACCACCGACCGTTACCGCGGCAAGCTGGAGAACCTGTTCTCCGCTATGGATTTTCTGGAGTACGGCTCTGAGGACGAGGACGAATACGTGGTCATGGCTGACTCCGCCATCCTGAGCAATCTGGATCTGACCAAGATTATCGCCTCCCACATTGAAAGCGGCAAGGATATCACCGTGGTTACCAAGAGCGGCATTGCCAACGGCAAAAAGCTGCTGGATTTGGCTTTGAAACTGGACCAGGACGGGGAAATTGCGGATATGGCTGTCAATTACGCCGCTCCTGAGGAGTACCTCGCCTCCATGGACACCTTCGTGATGTCCAAGCAGTGGCTGAAAAAGCAGATCAAAGAATGTGTGGCACGGGACAAGTATCACATGGACCGGGATTTGGTGATGGGTCTGTGGCAGAGAGGTCTTGCCACCGTGAACGTCTACCAGTTTGAGGGCGTTGCCATGTTCAACGAGTCTGTGGAGGAATACTTCCGCAACTCTTTGTCCCTGCTGGACAAGAAAATCCGTCATGACCTCTTCGGCAGAAACCACCCGGTGTACACCAAAGTCCGTGACCGCGTTCCCAGCTACTACGGCGAGGACTGCGAGATTGAGAACTGTCTGGTAGCCGACGGCTGCTTCCTGGAGGGCGAGGCAGAGGACTCCATCCTCTTCCGTCAGGTGACCATTTGTGAAGGTGCCGAGGTGGAAAACTGCGTGATTATGAACGACGCGGTCATCGGCAAGGATGCCAAACTGGAATACGTCATTCTGGATAAAAACGTTACCGTGTCCCCCGGTGCTGTGCTCATCGGCACTAAGGACAGGCCCATCATCATTCAGCGTGGAGGACGGGTATGAAAATAGCGATTCTTGCCTCCGAAGGTGCGCCGTTTTGTAAGTCCGGCGGTCTCGGAGACGTGATGGAGGCTCTGCCTGCGGCTCTTGCCCGAATCGAGGGCAACGAGGTGCTGCTGATCCTCCCCTACTACAAGCGGATCAAAGACAACCCCAAGTTCAAAGTCCGGGAGCTTTGCCACTTTGAGGCAGGCGTTGGCTGGCGGCAGGCGTATGCCGGCATCATGGAGCTGGAAGGCGGTCGGGAAGGGGTTCGGGTCTGGTTTATCGACAGCGAATACTACTTCGGTGCCCGTCCCGGTGCCATCTACGGTGACATTGACGACGGAGAGCGGTTCACCTTCTTCTCCAAGTCCTGTCTGGATGCCATGGCAATTCAGGGCTGGATTCCCGATGTCATTCAATGCAACGACTGGCAGACCGCTCTGGTCCCCACCTACCTGAAAGCCATGTACTCCCATCTGTTCCCCAAGACCCGGTGTATGTACACCATTCACAACATCGAGTATCAGGGCTGGGCAAATGCCAGCTTCTTCGATGATGTGCTGTACCTGCCTTGGGAATACCGGGGCTGTATGGATATGAACGGCTCGGTGAACATGATGAAGGGCGCAATTGAAACTGCCGACCTTGTCACCACAGTTTCCGAAACCTATGCCCGGGAGCTGATGTACCCTTACTATGCCCACGGGCTTGACCCGATTTTGTCCGCTGCCGCATGGAAGCTCACCGGCATTACCAACGGCATTGATGTGGGCACCTTCAATCCTGCCACCGACCCGGCTCTCCCTGCCCACTATGACAGCACCAGCTTCATTCAGGGCAAAGCAGCCTGCAAGGCGGCACTGCAATATGAAGTCGGTCTGCCGGTGAAGCCGGAAGTCCCGCTGCTGGTGATGGTCACCCGTCTGGCAGGTCACAAGGGACTGGATTTGCTGTGCTACATCATCCGCAGACTTCTGTGGGAAGAGGATGTGCAAATTCTGATTCTCGGCACCGGTGAACCCCATTTTGAGCAGTTTTTCCGGGAACTGAGCCGGGAGTATCCGGACAAGGTGGCTGCGAAGATCACCTTTGACCTTGGTCTGGCAGCAAGGATTTATGCCGGCGGTGACGTTTACCTGATGCCGTCCAAATCCGAACCCTGCGGTCTGAGTCAGATGAACGCCATGCGTTACGGTACTGTCCCCGTGGTACACGCCACCGGTGGTCTGCGGGACACCGTACCTCCCTGCGATGAGCACGGCAAGGGCGGTCTGGGCTTCACCTTCCAAAGCTACAACGGCGACGATTTCCATGCCGCAGTATCCCGTGCGGTACATCTGTACCACCACGAGCGGAACAATTTCCGGGAACTGCAGAAAACCTGCATGGAGCAGGACTTCAGTTGGGACAAACCTGCCGCCCGTTATATGAACCTCTTCCGCCAGATGCTGACCTGGTAAGTTTTGAAACAAGCAGCAACGCCGCCCCAAAATACGGGGCGGCGTTGTTTTGCTGACTGAAGAGTTTCGTTAGGATAAGATAAATTGTTGTTTAACACGCCGCACCTCGACGTGTCATCCTGAGCGAAGCGGAGCGGAGTCGAAGGATCTCGAACGTAAAGGTTGGGAAACCATTGGAAAAGATGTGAAAACTGGACGATTAGATCCTTCGACTCGCTTACGCTCGCTCAGGATGACATGACGGGGCGATGCAAACTAAACAACAATTTATCGCTGCAAATCCCTCCGGGATGCAAAAAGGGTGTGCCGCAGCACACCCTTTTGTATTACTTTTTCCTTCTGCTGCTCTTTTTGGTTTCCTTTTGGTAGCTGCTGTAGCCGCTATAGCCGTAGCGGTAGCCATAGCCACTGTAACCGTAGCTGCTGCTGCTTCCGTAGCGGTATTTGCGGTAACCGTAGTCATAACCGTAGCCGTAAGCGGAGCGGTAGCCATAGCCATACTGACGGTGGAACTTGGGAACACCGTTGAAGATACAGCCGGCAATCTTCACGTCCTTCTGGTGCATGGTGCTGATGGTGTTAATCACCTGCGCACTCTGGACATGGTCCTGCCGCACTACGTACAGCACGCACTGGGCACAGCGGCACATAGCCGTGGTTTCCGACACAATTTCACTGGGAGCGGTATCCACCACTACATAATCGTAATACTGGCACAGCTCATCCAGCAGCATCCGGAACCGGTTCAAATCCACGGCATAATGCCGCTTATTGGTACTCAGTCCGGAAATAAAGTCAATGCTGAACTTCTCGCAGGTACGGACACAGCCCAGAATGGGCAAGTCCTTATCCCGAAGGCAATCCATCAGACCGGCGCCATCGGCAGACTCTCCCAGATTTGCCGCGACACTTTGGCTTCTCAGGTCGGCATCCAGAATGACGACCTTATGGCCGTCCCTCTGCAGGGCGGTTGCCAGATTGATGGAAACCGTGGTCTTGCCTTCGCCGGCAAGGGTACTGGTGACCATGATCACCTTCTTGTCGTTCCCCTCGAGCATTTTCTTGATCTTCACACGAAGTCCACGGAAGGACTCGGTCAGGTTCGGATCAATATCCGCCGTAATCAGAGAGTTGTTGCCGGAACGGCGCTTTTTCCGATCCACCTTGGGCAGTGCCACCAGAATGGGGATGTTCACCGCGGTTTTCAGTTCCTCGGTGGTCTGCAGCGTTCTGGTCAGCAGGGCGCACAGGAAGATGAACAGCAGAGCAACCACCACGCCCAGGATCACACCCTTAATGATGGCGCTGAAGCCGTTGAAGCTGTTGTACGGCTCTGTGGGCAGCTCCGGAGAGGTAACCACGTGCATCTGAGGATTATCCACCATGACGCCTGCCACCAGAGGGTAGCAGTTCATCAGCGCCCGGGTATAATCGTAAGCGTCCTGAGGATTGGGGCCGGTGACAGTCAGCACCAGCATATTGCTCTCCGCAACCGCCGTTGCGGTGGCATAGGCGTTGATATAGCCCTTGTCGAGCTGCTGCACCACCATGTCACGCATCATATCGGTGGAGACAATCTGAGGGAATGCCGCTGCAAGCTGCTGGGCATTATACTGGTCATAGTAAGCACCGGTACCGAAGATATCTTCTGCGGTATAGCCTGCGCTGACGGTGAAAATGGCTCTGCACTCGTACATACTGGTGAAGGATTTTCTGGCACGTTGGTAGGAGAAGATACCCAGCAGAAGTGCCAGCACCAACACCAGAGGCCAGAGCATGGCAAAGGCGTTTTTGAAGCGGATGAACAGGTTTAGAATATGAATCGGCTCTTGTTCTTTGTTTTCCATGGTCATCCTCCTTCCTTAACGATTCGAACCCGACGAATTCTGCCGGGAGCCATAGGCATACTTGGAGCCATAGCCGTACTTGCCGCCGCTGTAGCGTGCGCCGTAGCCATACTGCCAGCGGGCAGAGCCCAGCATATCGTTCAGGATGCAGCCAAGGAAGCTGCTCTTATACTTACGCAGGGTATCGATGGCATCGTTGATGTCGCACGCCGCGGAATAGTCCTGACGGACAACCAGCATGGAAGCGTCCACCATGTCTGCCAGAATTTCCGCATCCGGGAACATACCCATAGGAGGAGAGTCCACGATGACAAAGTCAAACACCCGCATCTGCTGAATCAGCTTGGGCATGGTATTGCCGGACAGAAGCTCGGAGCTGTTGGAGTCGGAATTGACCGGGAACAGCATATACAGCCCAAGCTGCTCATTGCGAACCATACACTTACGGACATTTTCCATGCTGTAAGGCTGAGCGAGGAGCTTGTTCAGAGGCAGGGGGCTGTTATACACACAGCCGAAGAAACGGTGCATGGCAGGCTTACGCAGGTCGCAGTCCAGCAGCGCCACATTGTGGCCCTTCAGTGCCAGAGCCGCGGCTACATTTGCCGCCACGGTGGACTTACCCTCGCTCTCACCCACACCGGTGACCAGAAATACCTTTCTGCCCCGGGCGGCGGCTTCATGCTCAAGCTGCGTACACACCGCACCGATCTGCTCGGTGTAGATAAAGCTGGTGGTGGGAGAGAAGACCTTTACCTGACGGTTGGTACGCCGCAGGATGGATTTCAGAGTACGGTTCTTTCGCTCGTGGCAGATAGAGGCAATAATCGGAGCGTCCAGCAGTTCACGGGCACCGGTACGGGTCTGAATGGTCTCGCCCTTGACGGAGATATAGCACAGCACCGCAACCATCAGCGCCGCGCCGAAGATTGCCGCCAGTTTGGACAATCTGTCCACATCCAGCCGGTTGACAGGCACAGCGGATACCTCCGGGTCATCCGTGACAATCAGTATGTTACGGTTGGAAATAAAGTCCGCCATCGTGGGGAACAGCTCTTCCATTGCCTTCAGTCCCAGAAACGCGCTTTCCGGGGTGGAGGCGGTAACTGTAACCACCAGGAAATTACTGTCGCCCACCTGCGTGGCAGAGATTTCGCCATCAAAATTCTCCAGTCGGGGGTCAAAGGAACGGATGCTGTCGTCCATCAGGTCGGTAGCCAGCATCTCCTTGAGCACCGAGGCGACCTCACGGGTGGAGGTCAGGTTGCCGGCAGAGGTGTAGGAAGTGGTACGGGAGTTGACCGCATAGGTCATGGTTGCCCGGTATTTGGGCACATGGAACCAGGTCAGGCACAGGGATACCGCCATGTTGAACACCAGAGCGGTGGCAATCACAACCCATGCATTGTGCAGCAGCATCCGTGCCAGACAGTGCAGGGAAATATGAGCGAATTGAACATTACTGCGTTTCTCGTTCATACGCGCCTCCCGGTTACTGAACCACAACGGTCAGAATGGCGGTGCCAAGGCTGCCGTTGTTGGTATAGGTGTAGTAGACGTAGTAGACATCCTCAGCAGAGGTGTCCACATCCGAGGAAATCTCAACCACGGACTCATCCAAATCGGGTGCGCCCGGCACTTCCAGATCCATCAGATATTCCTTTGCATTGAACTCATCGCCCTTATTCAGGTAAGCAAGGGAGGTGCTCAGGGTAATGACGGGGCGCATGGGGTCACTTTCCAGCAGCAGTACCGGCAGCTTCAGCCATGCCCGGTCGCCCACCGAGTTGGCGACCTGAATGGACACATAGTAAACCTCCGTATTGGAGGAAGCCTCCAGAGTGGAGACACGGATTCTTTCGCTGATATCGCCATCCAGAACGTCATATGCCTGCAGGTAGGGCATCACGGAGATTTCCTCCGTAGCGGAGAATACCAACGGCTGGGAAATCCGGAAGGAGGGACGGTGATAGTCCACATACCGGATATAACGCACATGGGATGCCATGTTGTCATCGCTGTCGAACACCAGATAAGTAACCTTGGCGGTATTGCTGGAAATCAGCTTGGAGATGCCGCCGATAATCACCTGATTGGAAATGTCACCGTCCTGATCGTCCTTGGCTGTCACACCCTGAAGCAGGACGGACTCGCTGTCGGTGGTATGGACATCCAGAACCCCCTCAGGGCAGGAAATCTTCGGCCCATCCGACCGGTCGGACAGTCCCAGATAGAAGTAACTGCCAATGTTTGCCACCAGCAATACAATCAGCAGGATAATAACTGTTTGTTTGACTGTTTTCATAAACTGCTCCTAACTCCGTGGTTACACCGGTGTGGTCTGTCCGGGAATTCTGTAGGTAGGCACCAGAACCCGGATTCTCTGCCGAAGCTGATCCTCCTGATCTTCTGTCATTGCCTTCAGAGCTTCCAGCTCCTGATTTAACTGATTCTCGTCGAAATCAATCTTATGTCCTATGTAAATCAGGTCATTGGCGGTCTTGGCAAGGCCCTCTTCGCCCATGAGCAGCTCCTCATAGAGCTTTTCACCGGGGCGCAGTCCGCTGTAAACCACGGGGATGTCCACGTCCGGCTCGAAACCGGACAGACGAATCATATTACGGGCAAGGTCATCAATCTTCACCGGGCTGCCCATATCCAGCACGAAAATCTCGCCGCCCTGAGCAAAAGCGCCTGCCTGAAGCACCAGAGAAACCGCCTCAGGAATGGTCATAAAGAAGCGGGTGATCTCCGGGTGGGTTACCGTCACCGGGCCGCCCTTTTTGATCTGCTCACGGAACAGCGGGATTACGCTGCCGTTACTGCCCAGAACGTTACCGAAACGGACAGCGGCGAAGCAGGTTTCAGACTTGCCTGCCATGGACTGCACAATCATTTCGCAAATCCGCTTGGAAGCACCCATGACGTTGGTGGGGTTTACTGCCTTATCGGTGGAAATCAGCACAAAATGCTCCACACCGTACTTAGCGGCGGCTTTTGCGGTATTCAGCGTGCCGAACACGTTGTTCTTCACCGCCTCCAGAGGAGAAAACTCCATCAGCGGAACGTGCTTATGGGCGGCGGCATGGTAGACCATAGCCGGTCGGTAGGTCGCTATGACCTGATCAATTCTTGCCTCGTCCCGAACGGAGCCAATCAGCACATGGAGCTTCAATTCCGGATAATTTCCCTTAAGCTCCTGCTCGATGGCATAGGCATTGTTTTCGTAAATATCAAAGATGACCAGCTCTTTGGGCTGATAGCTGGCAAGCTGACGGCACAGCTCTGCGCCGATACTGCCACCGCCGCCGGTGACCATCACGGTCTTGCCGGAAATCATGCCGGAAAGTCCGCCCATGTCAACCTTGACCACGTCACGCTCCAGCAAATCCTCAATTTCGATATCACGGATTTCCTGAATGCTGACATCACCGTTGGCAAGCTGATAGACACCGGGCATCTGTTTAAATTTGCAGCCCGTACGGTTGCAGATTTCCCAGATTTCCTTCTTTACCTGAGTGGGCAGAGTGGGAATGGCGAGGACAATATCGGAAACACCGTACTTGTCCACCGCTTCTTCAATCATTTCCCTGCCGCCGATGACGGGACAGCCCATCAGATGGCGGCCCTTCTTGGCAGGATCATCGTCGATGATGCAGACGACCTTATTCTGAGAGAACTGGCTGCCGGAAAATTCCCGAAGCACCAGAGCGCCCGCCTCACCGGCACCGATGAGCATAGTGCGGCGCTTGGGAGTCTGAGAGAAGGAATACCTCAGCCGACGGATAAACCGATAGGAGAACCGCACGATGGTGGTGGCAATAAACAGCAGCATGGCAAACAGCACCGGGAAGCTCCGGGGCATCACCACCAGCTTGAACAGCACCAGCAGAAGCTGGAACACACCCATAATCATCGAGGCGGTAAAAATCCGGGCAAGTTCGTCCGCTCCGGCAAAGCTCCACAACGTGCGATACAGCCGGAAGCAGACGAACAATCCCATAACCAAAAGAGTATTGGGAATTGCCCACCGAAGAGCGGTGTCCAGAAAACCACTTTCCCGCAAGCTGTTGAAATCGAATTCGTAGCGGATAAACAACGCAAAAAACATTGCGGCATTGATTACCAGAACATCCAGTACCACCAATAAGATTACTCTCGGAAGAAGGAGGTTGGGCGAGGATTTTTTCTTGATAGACGGCATTTCTTCCGTTGCCCCTTTCTATAAATTCCCACCGGGCAGGGGGAGGAACTTTTCACACTTTGCGCAATGCACCAAATGCTAGTATATCACATTTTTTGTGGATGTAAATGAAAAAGTTACAATTTTTTAACACTCTGGGGAATTTAGCGGCAAATTCTATCAAACAAGGGTGGCATTCCCTATATTTGTGTGATATAATGCTGAATATCAACTTTCCCCGAACATTCCTCTGCCCTGAAGCAAACGCTTGGGATTTTCCCGGAGGAGAATTTCGGCACATTCCGGGTCGCAGGCATCCTCAGCCCAGCGCTGTACTTCCGACATATGGGGCGTTCGGGTATAGCTGCTGTGGGCATCACTGGCAATCAGGTGAGCAAGTCCCAAAGCCAGCAGCTCATGGGCTGCTGCCTCTGCCCGGGAACCCAACGCTCCCAGAATGCTTCCCTTGTTAAGCTGCAGGACGTAGCCCTCCCTCGCCCAGCGGTGAAGCTTCCGCGGCTCCCGCTGCACAGAGGCGTACCGCTCCGGATGGGCTACCACAGGGCGGTAGCCATTCAGGGCAATCTGCTCCAGAATTTCGTCCATAAAGTCAAAGCTCTCGTCAAAATAAAACTCCGTCAGGACGTAGTTGGTATCTCCCAGAGTGGGCAGCTCTCCCATTTCCGCCAGCTCCACGGTCTGAGGCAGACACAGCACCTCCGCGCCCTGATGAAGGCGAATGGGGATTTTCCAACGCTCCAGAGCCTCCTTCAGTTCCTGATAGCGGCTTTCCTGCAGGGCGCGCTCCTCCAAAAATTCCCGCTCTCCCCGAAAATGAGGCGTTGCGGCAATTTCCGTCACACCGGAAAACGCCGCCATCCGTGCCATTTCCAACGCCTCCTCCAGAGAGGAAGCGCCATCGTCTACACCGTGGAGAATATGGCAATGGATATCGATCATAGGAGTCACCCTTTCAAACTGTTTTGAATTACTATTATATCATATTCCCTCCCCCGGCGCAATAAAAAATCAGAAAGGTGGGAAAAAACCATGTCTAAAGGTCTGTTTTTTTCGGAATTCTTCCGGGAAATGAAAATCAAATCCAAAAACGGAACACTGAAAACCGTATGGCAGGACTGGCTGTGGATCTGGTCTTTCAGCCGGAAGCGGTGGGTGTCGGTGGTCTTATATACTCTGTGTGGCATCCTCTCCAGTGCCATGGGTCTGGTGGGCGGTGTGCTGAGCAAATACCTGATCGATGCCATCGTTTCCATGAATTTAAGCAACCTGCTCTGGCTTTGTGTGCTGCTGCTTGCCAGTGCCGGACTGTCGGTGGCTTTTCAGAGTTTTACGTCCCGGTTTGCTGTGCGGCTGAGTATCACCATGCACAACGATGTGCAGGCGAAGGTGTTTGACGATATCCTTGGCGCGGACTGGATGGCGCTGTCCAAATTCGCCACCGGTGACCTGCTCAGCCGTTTCTCCGCGGATGTGAACACCGTATCCTCCTGCGCTGTTTCCTGGCTGCCCAATGTGATGATTCAGGGCTTTACCGTTTTGGCAACGCTGGGCGTTATCCTTTACTATGACCCGGTGATGGCGCTGATTGGCTGTGCCAGTACGCCGCTGCTGTTTCTCATGTCCCGAAGCCTGCTTGCCAAACAGCGGGACTTTAACCAGCAGGTACGGCAGGTCGCCGGAGATATGTCGGCATTCCAGTCGGAATCCTTCCGCAACATCGACACTTTGAAGAGCTTCGGTGTGGAGGCGCAAATCTCCCAAAAGCTCCGCTTCTGGCAGAAAAACTATCGGGACACGGTGATGGAGCATAACCGCTTCACCATCCGCACCAATGTTTGGCTCACAGTGATGGGCTCGGTGGTGCAGTACGGCGCTCTGGCTTACTGTCTGTGGCGGCTGTGGCGTGGGGATATCGTATTTGGTACGATGACATTGTTTTTGCAGCAGCGTTCCAACCTTTCTTCGGCTTTTTCCTCTCTGGTCTCTCTGATACCCACCGCTCTGTCCGGCTCAGTGGCAGCGGAGCGTATCCGTGAGCTGACCGACCTACCCAAAGAACCCCGGAGCAATCAAATCCGAATCACCGATAGCTGCCATGTCTGCATGGAGCAGGTGCAGGTGGCATATTCTCCTGACCGCAAGGTGCTCTCCGATGTCAATCTGAACGTCCCTGCCGGAAAACTGGTGGCTCTGGTTGGCCCCTCCGGCGAGGGCAAGACCACCCTGCTCCGGCTTTTGCTGGGACTGCTTCGTCCGGATGCCGGAAGTATCTATCTGGAAGACAGTAATCAGAAAAAATATCCTCTGGGTGCTGACACCCGGCAGTGCTTTGCCTATGTCCCCCAGGGCAACACCCTGATTGCCGGCTCGGTGGCGGAAAACCTCCGTCTGGGTCGGGAGGATGCCACAGCAGAAGAAATGATCACCGCTTTGCAGGATGCCTGCGCATGGGAATTTGTCAGCGAGCTTCCCGGCAAGCTGGATGCGCCCATCGGTGAGGGCGGCAAGGGTCTTTCCGAAGGGCAGGCGCAAAGAATCGCCATCGCCCGGGCGCTGCTGCGGAATGCTCCGGTGCTGCTGCTGGACGAAGTCACCAGCGCGCTGGATGCCGACACGGAGCAGCGGGTGCTGGGCAATCTCACCGGTCGTGGCATCACCACGCTGGTCACCACCCACCGTCCCTCGGTGCTAAGTCAATGTACCCGGGTCTACCGGGTAGAAGGCGGCAAGGTTACCCTGCTCGACCGAACAGAAACCGCATAGGAACGGATCCCCCCATTCTCTACGGTGTGGAATTAACATTAAAAAGCTGTTGCCCAAAATCAGGCAACAGCTTTTTTCTGTCCGTCAATTCAGATACTTCTTCACCATATCCCGCCGTTGGGCATATGCCGGATTCTCCGGATACCGCCGGGCAAGGTCGTCCCAGATGCGGTATGCCTCCCGGTAATGGGACTGCCGCTCCGCTCCCCGGGTCACATTGCCCATTCTGTAATGGGATAATGCCAAGTCATCCTCGCTTTCGATGGTGTGGGTCTCCTCTGCCAAATCCTTACTCAGCCACATCGCAGCCGCATACATGGTGCTTGCGTAGAAGTCTTTCCCCATGGCACGGTAGATATCGCCCACGTTGTCATAGCTGACGCTCAGATCACGGCGGGCTTCCACCGTCCCGGTCTCCTCTGCCAGCTGTCGCCGAAGCTCCAGGGATGCTTCGTAACGGCTCAGGGCTTCCGGAAGCTTCCCCATGGCTTCGTAGATATTGCCCACATTGTCATAGCTGATGCTCAGGTCACGGCGGGCTTCCACCGTACCGGTCTCCTCTGCCAGCTGTCGCCGAAGTTCCAGCGATGCT